>JAESRJ010000093.1 GCA_016764715.1 Kordiimonadaceae bacterium
TTTTATATAATTGGCGTCAGCAATTTTCTTCTGGATGCGCCAATCGATGCCTTCTAGCAGCATCGAAAGCTGCGAAGCACGCAGCGTAATCTTGCCGTCTTCGGCACGCGGCCAAACAAAGCGGCCGCGCTCTAGCCGCTTGGAGAACAGGCAGGCGCCCTGGCCGTCCCACCAGATGATCTTCAGCAAATCCCCACGCCGTCCCCGGAAGACAAACAAGTGGCCAGAAAAGGGATCTTCAGACAATGCCTGCTGCACCAGCATCGACAGGCCGTTAAACCCTTTCCGCATGTCCGTGACGCCAGCAGCCAGCCATATCTTTGTATTTGACGGAACCGGGATCATGGGACTGTGCTCTGTGTGTGCGGCTTCAGTGCTGAAAGGGCAGTGCTAAGTAATGCTGGTGCGGTAGGGTTGCCGCACCGCACGCGTGCGCCGCAGGGCAATGTAACTTCAAGGAAATCTGCCTCGGAAGCGCTGCTGCTATCGGACTTTGCTACAGGAGACGCCTCAACCTCGACCGGCACCAAGCAAACCTCTGTGCCTACAGACGATTGCTCTACTTCGGCACCATACTTCTTGCGCCAGTTAAACAACAAATTGGGGTTCACTCCGTTCCGCCGCGCTATCTCTGATGCCGATAGATCCGATGCCGCCGCTTCTGCAACTACGCGCCGTTTGAAACTTTCGCGCCACCGACCTTCCTGTCGCTGCCCTTTGCCTGCCATATCTATAACCCTGCTAATCCAGCCAGGCACTGTGCCAGCTCTACACCGACAGTCTTAGTCTAGCTGGAAAACTTGAATAGGTGGGTTTCACCGGGCTCTTACTATAGCTTCCACTTCTATCGCGTTAAGAATGCGCATTTTGGCACGGTCCCTGTCATGCTGATCTATTGAAAAATGACTGGTATTCATATCAATCTCCTACTGCTTGGGTTTAAAATTTAGACAACAGACCCATCGGTCTGCTGGTCAACAAAATGTGCAGGTATCTGCACACTTCTTCAAACTACCGACCTATCTCTCGCTAGTATCGAAGTTCTATTTACTAAAAGACCCTAGGTAGCCGTTAACAAGCAGCGCGTTTTACAGCAGCAAATGCTAAAGGTAATAATTCATCTCTAGAAGGCCCCCTCAAAAAAGTCGTTACACGTCTATAATTAACCCCTGYTGCAGGAAACAGCGGCATCGATAGCGTTGCCTTTTTCGTTTAGTAATATTGCAAGTATAAATTGCGTTGATACCCTCAATGCTTTTTAATGATATCAATAACAATTCTGAATTGTTTAATCACAATAACTTTAACCCATGGATGTAAATCAATCAGAAGCACGGATAACTAATAACTTAGAACGTTTATTCAATCGCAGCCATGATTGCGCCACGGTTAAGCTGCTGGGGAAAGTTATGCGTTCGTTCTTCCCTGAAGCGAGTGAGGCTTTCAAAGGCTTGCACAAGTTTTACCGCCGGTCGCTGATGTTGTTTCTGTGAGGGGGCTTCAACGGATATGCACAGTAGAAGCAAACCGAGCAAAACTGGCCCTGTTCACAGATGCGGGTGGGATCGCCAGTAGAGACTGATTAAGGCCATGATATGGTTATGTTAATGCCTTTTTTTTAAACATCTGTGGCTTCTGTCAGCGGACCTTTTTGAGCGCTAATACCTTTGCCTGAGCGGCAATAGTTTCTTCCATACTAATGTTGGGAAGCAAGGCATAGACTAAGTGACAGTCCATAGCCTCAGCTACGTGTCGAAGCTTTTTAAGGGTGATGGCCCCGTTCTCTTCTGACTTTTCTAATCCTCGAATTGATTGAGGTAAGATACCCATGCGAGCGCCTAATTGTGCTGCAGTTATACCAATGGTATCTCTGAAAGCTCTTATATAGCATGGAGGTGGCGTTTTAAAATATTGATCGAGTGCCTTATCAATGTTTTCCGACAATTTATTGTCTGGCCGTTGCCCGGCTGGATTTCTTTTCTGATCAATCATTATCTGCGTTCCCAAAAGTTATATTTTGCCAAATACTGATCATTTACAATTGGTTTTAACAAACAATTATATGAACTGGTAATAGCCTCCTTGATAAGGGATCTCATAAGTAGAGGGCACCCTTAGAGTTTCGCGTTTTTGAGCCTTAGAGCATTTACGATTACCGAAACTGAACTTAGTGCCATCGCGGCCGCTGCGATCATCGGGTTCAACAAAAGGCCAAATACCGGGAACAACACGCCTGCTGCTAGGGGCACTCCCGCTGTATTATAGATAAAAGCAAAGAAAAGATTTTGGCGGATGTTACGCATTGTCGCCCGGCTTAAGTGGCGCGCGCGCACGATACCATCCAGATTGCCTTTCACCAGGGTGACACCCGCTGACTGGATCGCAATGTCGGTGCCAGTGCCCATGGCTATACCCACATCGGCCTGAGCAAGGGCGGGCGCGTCGTTCACACCGTCGCCAGCCATCGCTACAATGCTGCCTTCCGCCTGCAGACGCTTGATGATGGTGTGTTTGTCTTCCGGCAAGACATCGGCTTTGATTTCAGKTATGCCGAGTTCTGCAGCGACGGCGCGCGCGGTCGTCTCATTGTCGCCCGTGAGCATCATGATGCGCAGGCCCTCTTTTTTCAGCGCCGAAATTGCGGCTTTTGCAGTGTCCTTGATGGGATCTGCCACACAGATCAGTCCAGCGACAGTGCCGCCTATTACGACAAACATCACGGTTTCGCCAAGAATGCGGTGCGCCTCTGCTCTGCTGTGGGCAGTGTCAGCTATTGCGTTCAGTTCATCTAGTAAYTTTGTGTTGCCRAGCCCRATGGRTTTGCCTGCAACCACKCCGGTCACACCCTTGCCTGTGATGGATGCAAAGTCAGTAGCTTTCTCGAGCGTAAGATTTTTTTGCTTCGCTGCTAGTACAACGGCAGCTGCTAATGGGTGTTCACTGCCTTGTTCAAGGCTTGCCGCTAGCTGAAGGATTTCATCTTCTTTAAAGTCACCGAGCCTAATGATGTTGGTGACAGTGGGTTTGCCCACGGTAAGCGTACCGGTTTTGTCGACAACCAAAGTATCAACCTTTTCCATGCGCTCAAGCGCTGCAGCATTTTTTATCAACACACCTGACTGCGCGCCGCGCCCAACGCCGACCATGATCGACATAGGTGTTGCGAGGCCTAATGCGCACGGACAAGCGATAATCAAGACGCTGACAGCAGCGATAAGGGCATAGCTGTAGGCTGGCTCTGGCCCAAACATAGCCCAGACACCAAATGCAAGCACTGCCGCTGCCAGAACAACAGGCACAAAGTATCCTGCGACTTTATCAACCAACCCCTGGATAGGTGCCTGACTTCGCTGAGCCTCACCAACCATTTGCACGATCTGTGACAACATCGTATCGGCACCAATTTTTTCAGCTTGCATTATAAAGCTACCAGTACCGTTGATCGTGCAGCCGATAAGCTTTGACCCTGGTTTTTTCTCTGATGGTATGGGTTCGCCGTTGACCATGGACTCGTCGATATACGAATGCCCTTCGATAAGCGCTCCATCGACCGGGACCTTGTCGCCGGGGCGGACACGCAGCTTATCGCCTAGCGCGACATCTTCTAGTGGAATTTCATTTTCTGTGCCGTCAGCGCTAACAAGCATCGCTGTCTTCGGTGCCAGATCAAGTAAAGCACGGAGCGCAGTTGTTGTTCCCGCGCGGGCCCTCAGTTCTAGAATTTGTCCAAGTAACACCAGGATTATTATGACTGCGGCTGCTTCAAAATATACAGCCACCGTTCCGTCGGAAGTCCTGAAACTAGCTGGGAATATTTCGGGGGCAAGCGTGGCAATCAGACTGAACAGGTAAGCCGCGCCGGTGCCAACTGCAATCAGTGAAAACATATTGAGTTTGCCGCTTATAAATGACGCTGCGCCGCGCTCGAAGAAGGGAAAGCCTGCCCACAATACGACGGGCGTAGCCAGTACAAGTTGAACCCATACTGAAATCGAAACTGGTACAAGCCCGTGAACCAGATCAGGGAAGATATGACCGCCCATTTCGAGCAAGAAGACAGGCAGCGTAAAAAACAGACCAATCCAGAAGCGGCGACTAAAATCGATTAGCTCGGGGTTAGCTTCCTCCTCGAGCGAAATCATTTCAGGCTCAAGTGCCATGCCGCAAATCGGACAAGAACCAGGCCCGACTTGGCGGACCTCAAGGTGCATTGGGCAGATATAAGTGGACTTGGCGGAAAGTTCAGCACTGAGCTCTACTTTTGGTCCGCTATCATTGTGACAGCATTCGCTTTGCTCGTCCTGGCTGTTCTCAGGTTGGCCGTGTGAATGATTTTGCGCTGAATGTTTATGTTGCACAGGTTTTCTCCAAACGTGATTTGTCCACCAAATTGGCTGATTCGCCTAAACCTACACCTTGTAGTTAGGTTTAGGGTCAAGCTTAAAAGGATTACCTAACTTACACCATTGACCCGGTACCATAGTCAAAGGCTTAGGGTTTGTTTGAGATCAAGAACAAGGAGTAGTTAGAAATGACGGTGGTCACAGCAAAAAAACCAGACCAAAGTATTGAAAATATTATACGCAGCCTCCGAGACGACTGTATCTTAGGGTTGGAGAAGCTAGCGCGCACATGCTGCGTGACTGAACGGAGCGCACGCATGCAAGTATTGAAAGAAAAATTCGCGATCCTTGATGTGGGTCTAGCAAGCGGAYACACATCGGAAAGTATAAACTTCAATATTGCATCCGTAGAAAAGTGCGGTGAAGCCATTGGAGGACTGTTTGCAACTTGCTGCACGCCAACTCGTGAGAAACTATACGTCCAGCTTATGAAAAACCTAGGTAGCATTCACACCGAACTATGGAAGCTGAAAGGCTTCAGTCATTAATCTAAGAATTGAGCGTTCGTTGCAATCGTGCCATGGTGCTCGGCAGCTACCAGTCGTTTTTTGACTAGGTACCAATAATAGGGAGAAATACTTTGAGACTTTTTTTAACGTTCATTCTGTTGGCGTTCACTGTGCCAGCTTTCGCCGATAACGCCGATGAGCAATCAATCAAACAGATTATTGCAGACATTAAATATGGCTGGGAAAACGGCGACGGAACTCCATTCAGAAAGCATTTCCTAGATTTTGAAGGTGCGCGTTATATAGAATCCGGCGGGCAAAATGAAGGCCTGGATGATTTGGTCACGCACCATGTCGAGCCGGAAAAAGACGCGCTTGAGTTTCTCAGTCTCGACTTTGCAAACATCGAAGTACATTTCGAAAACGATTTCGCGTGGGCGCTCGCCAATACGCGTGTGAAGGGCAAGGTCCGCNAAAGTGGCAAGACATTCGACAAAGCTGGTCATCAGACTTTTCTATTCAGAAAGGTTGATGGGGCATGGAAAGTAGTCCACACGCATTCCTCCGGCCGGGACGTTAAGCCTGAAAAGTCACATCATTAGTAGTTGATAAATCGGCTTAAGTGCCGGGCACTTAAGTCTTTGCAGCCCGTAAAGGTGCAAGTGCCCGGTTACTTAGACGCGATTAGTGCTTGACCCTTTACCATACTACAATGTTATCATKCCTTCTGATGAACGCATTTTTGCACATACGAAGTCTCRTTCTGTCGGGTCTCATRATAACAATGCTTGTTATGGTGCCGGCTGCKTCTGCGTTTGTAGCGCATAGCTGCTGTGATGCGGAAGATGAGATGCAAGCCACTGTGCAGAACGAGCACGCTGCACATACAGATGGTCATGTKATGTCATCGGAASTTAGYAAAGACCAAGCTTCGCATCATAAGGATATGGTTGGAAGCAACTGCGAGGTCGTYTGCTGCGGCATGGCTGTCGTTGGTGCTTTGTATAATTTTGATGCCGCAGCCAAAGCCCCTTGGGCTGGCTCCACGCTATTTACCGCCGCTGATACCTCTATGGTTTCTGCTGCAGCCGCACATACTACTCCCCCTCCGCGTACACATTAGGCGAAGCTGACAGAGAACCGACAGGGTTTCTCCGTCATTACGTGTGTCCACGGCTAGCGCTGAGCACCTCATCTAACCTCAAATTTTTTGGTAAAATATTCATGTTTAAGTTCTCGCTGATTGGTATCAGTTTGCTGGCTCTTACGGCCTGTGCTGATAAGCCCGATATCTTTTTAAGTGCAGCGCCGCACCCGGCAGACCCGGCGGCACCGCAATCAAGCCCCATGGCAATAGGCACGTTGCTCAAGGCGGCGATGCCAGACGGCAAGGTGTCAGATGACACCATCTCTGATGATAAAATCGATCATGAAAAAATGGGTCATGGCAAAATGTTAGGGGATAAAAAACCCAAGCATCAACACAACCACGGTGGAGGCCGCTAGATGTTTACAAATTTAAAACCTTTCATTGCCGCAACTTCGCTGCTGGGCCTGGCTGCGTGTGCTACGATCACGCCGCAGGGTGGTTTTGCCGATGTGCAAAATTCTATTACTGAGCGCACCGGCAACCAAATTGAATGGCGTACCGGCAGTGCAGCTGACCAGCAAGTGAGCGAGCAAATTAGGCTATTGCTGCAAAAACCACTTACGCTGGCTCAGGTCACGCAAATAGCCCTTCTTAATAACGCAACGCTTCAGGCTAAGTATGAAGAGCTTGGCGTTGCGCAAGCCTCGATGGTGCAGGCCGGCCTATTAAGTAACCCAATTTTTGGCGGTGCACTGCGGTACCCAGGTGGCGGAAACGCGCCCTCTATTGATATTGATATCTCGCAGGATTTTCTCAGTATCTTCACGCTGTCGCTGCGCAAACGCATAGCCGGTTATGAGTTTGAAGACGCCAAACTGCAGTTAACCCGTGAGGTTATCGATTTTTCAGCCATGGTTCGCGAAACCTATTATAGCGCGCAAGCGGCAACTCAGGCAACGACTCAGCAATTCTCTTTTCCCAAGCCTCATCCACTACAATCGGGACAAGACCCGGCTCAGGGAAATAACGATAGTCATGCGCCGATTCTTTAATACGCTGCGCAACCGTGATATTCTTCGCCGCATCCCAACCACGAGTCTCCTG
>JAESRJ010000094.1 GCA_016764715.1 Kordiimonadaceae bacterium
GTAGATATTTACCTCCTCGTTTCCGCTTTTTGTCCGTAGATCAAAGAAGAGAAATTTTCCATCGGGTGACACACTTGGATTTTTTTCAGAGGCAGTGGTATTGATCTTGTCGCCCATGTTGATGGCAGGGCCCCATGAGCCATCTGCCGCTCGAAAGCTGATATAGAGGTCAGATCTGCCATATCCACCTTCTCTTATGCTATCAAAGATAATGTAGCTTTCATCCGGCGCAATGTAGGGGTGGGCGGTATACCTGCCGATGCCAAACTGAGRGCCCAGTGATTTCGGCGCCTCATATTTGCCGTTTACCAACCGTGAATAGCGCAGAGGMRTATCCAKTKYTSGGSTATAGGTATCAAAATAAAKGGTTCCGYTSGAYGAAATTGCAGACCGCATAATGCTGATACTTGCGAATGGCTCACCRAGACTTTTYACCTCTGACCAACCGTCGCTTGTGCGTTCTATATATCCATTTTTGAACAAAATGGTATTRCCGTCRGGAGAGATAGAGGGTTCACTCGCTGCCCTCGCGACAACMGAYTGCTGCCACCGGTTATTTTTATATTCAATGACAGCCAGYCCATAGGAAACTTCATTTCCTTTAAACTCKCCAACTTTAACTACGCCGCCATATTCTTTACCTTCTCTAACGAAATAAAAGGTCTTCATATCCGCCCCAAACATGCCCTCAAGGTCAGTAGATTCTTCTCTATTAACAATACCGGGCGCAAAAATCTCAGGCGTCGAGCCGGGTGGCGTTTGACCGAGATAAGGACCATCTGGGATAGGAATAGCATCTTGGGATTGGCCTACGCTAGTCACCATCGATACAGACATTAGTAACAACATTGAGGGTAAAATAGATTTCATGGCTTCTTCCTTATTCTCGATAAACAAACTGCCGACCACCCTCATCACACTTAATTACAAACGGGGCGCATTTGCCGGTACTCTTAGCTTTAGCCAATCACCAGAGGAATGACCGGGGCGCAATAAAATTGCGGTGAGCCGTTATGGCTAAAAGGCGGAATGAGAAGTTATAACAATCTGGCCAGAAGAGAGGCTTAATCCTGCCGCACAAAGCACGGAGGCCCACTATTTTTTCCTTATTTTATTGTATTGATTTTCTATAGTGGATCTTAGTGAAAAGAGTCTGCTTTGGGTCAATAAACGACGTTCACCCTGACAGGCAGTGTGACCGCTTACAGGCCCCATAGCTGCCGTAGGCCGTCAGATGCCTATCGGCTTTTACTCGCCAAAACCAGACATTATTATATTGGGGCGCCGGTTAAGAAGGCCGCTTCGGTTGGATAAAATAAATAGCACCGTCAATGGCTTTGCCGCGCTCGGTTCTTATTGTTGTGTGGTTTTGAACTTCAATACTGAACCCATATTTTTCACATAACTTATCAATATATTGTTCACTGTGGGCGTATCGCCCTGAAGCAAGCAATTGGCACTCTTTGGCGCTCGATAGTTCCACCGAGAAAATAAAGGTTGMGCTTTTTTTGATCGGATTTGTCTGGCTCAAGGTTTCGAACAACGACACCAAAGCCCCCATATAGATGAGCACGTCTGCAGCAATGATGTAATCAAAAGCTGTCATATCAATTGTACGCAATTCATCGAGAATATTGTTCTTGGATAACTTGGAATAGCTGCCTTTATCGCGCGCCATATTCAGCATTTTCTGAGACAAATCGACCCCAACAATACTTGCGCYGTATGGTGCCAGGGCCTGGCCAACTAAACCGGTACCACATCCAAGGTCGAGTACATGAGGCTTAGAGCCCTGTAGGTATGATTTCCCCTGAAGCAGCGTCACTATTTTGGTYGGAATATCATATTCTAAATCAGTGATCAGYTGTTTTTCAAAATTGCCCGCGAGATCATCAAATAAYCTCTCGATATAGATGTCAGGTGSYACTTCSGTATGTTGACCGCGAAGCGCATTGATCATATGCASGGCACTGTCATCGGGCCCGTCCAATTCGATCGATTTTTCCAGCGCCGCAATGGCCTCGGTTTGCATGTTTTTCTGCATGTAGGCGCGTCCGAGTTCGCGGAAAACGGTCCCCGAGGCCAGTCCGAGCTCTATTGCTTTCCGAAATGACGTGATCGCGGCATCGGCCTCATATGTTTGAAGCAGGACATAACCAAAAATATAATGGGCAGCAGCAGAATTGGGTTTGAGAGCAATCGCCTTTTTTAAGGTGCTCAGCGCTTCTTCATGCCGTTCCAGCTCCAATTGAATTTTTGCCAATTGGAGCAGGCAATGTGCTCGGGCGTCCGGTGTATCTGCAAAGGGTAAGGACTTTTCTGAAGCTTCCAGTGCCAGGTCAAATTGGCTTTGGTTTTGATGGACTTCACTCAAATTAACATAGCTAAGGAAGTCACTTTGGTTGACGGATAGCGACTTTTTGAATTGGCTTGCTGCGAGATCCCAGCGCTTTTCATCTTTCGCGATACAGCCCAGCAGGAAAGCGGCCTTGCCGAAATAATCCGATGCGCTTTTTAYTYTCCAGCAGCTATTCTTCGCGGCYACCARGTTCTTACTTTGRTAAWATTGCAAGGCYTTACTGTAAAGCATTTGMGACATAAATGACGGGAATTCCATTATCAGACGGGAATTCCATTATCAGCAGTATACGGACCATTTAGTCGGTGTCACAAGCAAAAATAGTAATTTTTACTCCACAATTGCAATCCGAAAAGTAAATTTATGGTAGCAGTTTGTCAATACATTTGATTGGCGTTTTCGGTCGGTCCTTTTGAGCGCATTGCCTTTCCACTACGGCAACTACTGGCCAGTAGGCAAAGCAATGCGGGTAAACTTAACCGACTGCAATGGGTCAAGTAGCGACCGTTGGCCCTGGTGCTCGGATTGGTCGTTTTCTCGCCAAAAGCAGACATATCCATACACGTTCAAAACTATACGCCTGTACCAATAGGCAATGGCCGTATAAAGGTGAGCACCTGCGCTACTTACCGGCGAGCAAAAGTGAAACAAAATTCTCGTTGAAAAACGCGATCGGAAATTGGAGAAAGCCTTGAAACCACTTAGGCTAATTACTAGGCTCTTGGTGCTTGTGGTATTAGCAATGTTGCCGACCGCCCCCAAAGCCTCTGCTCAAACCGTACCATCGAGCACGCGGTCAGAGGCGGCGCTCCAACGGGTGACAGCGGATGTGGCACGGGATATGGCGACGCAGGGATTTGAGCTGGGCGCGTCGGTATTTCTGCGCATTTTCAAGGAAGAAGCTGAGCTTGAGGTATGGGTGGAAAAAGACGGCAGCTTTGCGCTTTATAAAAGTTTTGCGATCTGCGATTTTTCAGGTGATCTTGGCCCCAAGGAGCGCGAAGGCGACCTGCAATCGCCTGAGGGGTTTTACTGGGTGCCAGCCAGGATGTTCAATCCCGCAAGCGACTATCATCTGTCATTCAATCTGGGTTACCCCAACAGGCTTGACCGTCAGCTTGGCCGTACCGGRAATTATCTGATGGTGCACGGCAGCTGTGTCTCGATCGGCTGTTACGCGATGACCGATGCGGGCATCGAGGAAATATGGGCGATCACGACGGCGGCGCTGGGTGCCGGCCAACGCTATTTCCGGGTCCATGCGATGCCGTTCAAAATGACCGACGCCAATATGGCCGCGCACGAAGGCAGCGAGTGGTTCAACTGGTGGCAGGAACTGAAAACCGGCTATGACTATTTTGAAAGCAACAAGCGCCCGCCAGACGTGACAGCCCGGCGCGGACATTATGTTTTTGCTGACGCTGAAAGAGCAACTGAATAAAGGTCAGAATGCAGCACCTGTGCCGCCGGCACCGTGTCCGCCTTGGGTCAATAAGAGACGTTCTCACTGACAGGCAGTGTGGCCGCTTATAGGTCACATAGCTGCCGTAGGCCGTCAGATGCCTTAGCTGCCATTAGGCTGCTATTACTCGGCAGTAAGTTTTTGCGGTTTGCCGTCCGGGCCTGTTGCTACCATCACAAAATCGCTGTTGGCACAAAGGCGGCGCTCGCCTGAATATAGGTCCTCGGCGTACATGGCAATTTCRCASACSACKGARGTGGTRCCSAMRTATTTMACSCGGCCGGTKAGRTCGATRATCTCGCCYTCGTTGGCGGCGGCGATAAAATCTGTGCGTTGGCAGGCGGCCATCACTACCACTTTGCGCGTGTGGCGCGTGGCSGTRATGAAGGCRGTTTTCCCCATCATTGCCAAGGCGTTACCCCCAAASAGSSTGCCGTARTGGTTGGTCTGRTCYGCRAAAATCATCTCAACACGGTGGCAKAGGATRTCNKCTYTNYRCWKTGRYYKCWRYYGGCGGSCCYACATTCGCTAGGCTTGGCGCGCTTTTATCGGGCGATACCATATTGAACTTGCCGGTGGTGCAGAGCACGCGGTCCCCGGTCAGCAGGTCTTCCGCGTACATATCCACCTCAACGACAAGGGATGTGTTGCCTGTGCTGACAACCTTGGCGGTGAAATCGRTGATGTTGCCGCGGGCTGCGGGTGCGGCGAAATCAATGCGCTCGCACGAGGCGGTTACAAAACTGCGGCGCCCAAAACGCGTGGCGGCCACAAACGCGACTTTATCCATATGCGACAAGGCCGTGCCGCCAAACAGCGTATCATGGTGGTTGGTATCACCAGGGAAGACGATATCGATCAGATGCGTGGGCTCGGCTGGCTGTGACGGCATTATGGGTTCCTTGAGAGACCTCTAAAAGGCGTTTTATGCATCCCTCATAACGGGTTAARCGCGYKGAAGCCAGCGTTCAATATAGGCTCGGAAAGTCGCATATGCGGTTTTGTCGTCGCCGATCCARTTTGGCAGTCGGTAAAATAACACCTGAAGGAAAAACGCCTGTATGCCGCTGGAAATTAGGGCGATTTCGTCTTCTGAAAGGGCCGGCGCTTCCGTGGCCAGTAGCTGTTTCACATGGCCTTCGAGCGCCGAGCAGGACTGCACAAACTTGTCTGTCCACTGGCCGCCGGTTAAGGCAGATTGGTTTATAAACAGCCGGGCGAAATCTGGGTTCTCCATGAAAAAGCYAAGCCACGGCKCGTAGAGTGTTGCSGTGCGGTCSGYCAGAKTGCCSGYGGTGGGTTCGYTCACCAGAAGSCGGGTGTCCTCYAGWARCGTTTCCAGCTCATCAAGGCCGATCGCGGCGAGTAAGTTTGCCATATCGCCAAAATGCGCAAACAAGGTGCCTTTGGCCACGCCTGCTGCAGATGCGATCTGCTCCGCACTGGTGTTTGCATAGCCTGTGTCTTTGAAAAGAACACGGGCGGCGCACAGTATTTTCTGCTGGGTATCGCGGCTGCGTTTCTGCATATTTTTCACGGGGGTGGCTCCTCGAAATTTCAGCGAGCGTATCTTTTTTATTGACCGCGGTCAATTAATCACTATATAGAAAATGACCACGGTCAATATATGATCACAACCGGTACAGTGATAAAAGGAWAAGAGAGATGGCAAAGAAAGTAATGATYTTAGATGGTCACCCGAAATCTGGCAGTTTCAGTGGTGCGCTGACAGAGGCAGCGCGGGAAAGTGCAGAGGCCGCGGGGCACACGGTGCAACTTGTTCGGCTATCTGATATGACGTTTGATCCAGACCTTGCGGCAGGCTACGCCGAGCGTCAGGAGCTGGAGCCCGACCTGAAGGCCTTTCAAAAGTCCCTCCTGTGGTGCGACCAYTTTATCATTGCACATCCSTTATGGTGGGGNGCWGCRCCYGCGAAACTTAAAGGCCTTTTTGACCGCGCTTTGCTGCCTGGTTTCGCCTTTGAAAACGTAGGAGGCAAAGCCCTGCCTATTCCGCTGCTGAAGGGCCGTACGGCGCACGTGATGATAACTTCAGATACACCGGGTTGGTATTTGCGCTGGGTCTACGGGGCTGGGTGGTTGAAGATATTCAAACGGCAAATACTGGATTTCTGCGGTTTTTCAAAAGTGCGCTTCAATACCTTCGGGCCCTTCGAAAACTCAAGCGCTGCACAGCGGCAGAAGTTCTTGCTTAAGGCCAAAAAGGCTGTTGCCGGGATATAGTCCTTGGCCTGTCATAGGCCCATGATACGACAAAATTCCTTGCACTAGTCTTTGTGTCGAGCCGAACAACCATAAAAACTGGGTGCCCACTAGCCTATGAGACTTAGCTTGAGAGCTTTTTTAAGTATTTAGTGCCCAGCAGTATCAATACGATGTTCATCAGCAGCACGAGCACTAGGGCAGGCAGTCCGCCAAGGTTTGATAACATGCGCACGCCGTCGATCCCGGTGAAGGCTGTCATCACCCATGCGGCTATGCCGATTGAAACTGCAATGACGATCTTGAGCCGCAGGCGCTGGGGTGTGGGCTCTGGGGCTTCTAGGTCATCGTCACTGTCTGATTTGAGGCAAACGCCTGCGATGGCTTCGGTGTTGCTGTCCGCGGCGGTTACATAAGAAATGAAGCTCAGCAGGATGAAGCATACCATCAGCACGGACGCAAAAGGGTAGGTCGCGAGCACTTCGTAAGCGATGGCTTCTGGCCCGCCTGTAGTGAGCGCCGCCGTTAAGCCACCGCCAGTTTCCCTGTCCAAATGCAGCGCCGCGCCGCCGAAAACTGTCATCCACACAACGGCAAAGGCCGCTGGTGCAAAGAAATTGACCATGATGAACTGCCGTACGGTATAGCCGCGCGCGATACGGCCAAGGAAAAGCGCAGTGATAGGGGCCCAAGCCAGCCAGTTGGCCCAGTAAAATACTGTCCATGCCTGCGCCCAAGGTTCGTCGTGGGTTTCGCCGTAACCCAGCGAACGCGGGAGGAATTCCTGCACATAGCCGACAAGGCCTTCCCAGCCGAGCGACAGCATATAAAGGCTGGGGCCAGTGAGGAAAATAAACAGGCAAAGCGCAAAGAAGAACTTGCTGTTGATGTCAGACAGGAACCGAATACCGCGCTGCAAGCCGGTGGCCGATGAAATTACAAAGGCCCCAACGATGGCGATGGTAACCAAGCCTTGCAGTAGGGGCGTGTTGGC
>JAESRJ010000289.1 GCA_016764715.1 Kordiimonadaceae bacterium
GGTGGTTTCGGCGGCAGCTCTTAATGCTAGTAACAGATTATCCATCAAACATGCCTTATGCGTTGCTTGATTCATTATATAAATAAATCTTTATATAAGTAAAGCTTTATTGCCTGCCTGTGAGTATATTTAACGCAGCCACCACTTTAAAGTGAAACACAAACGCTTACATCATGAGCGCAAACTTGCTAACTAGCCTTGTTCTCGGCACATTGTGTCAATAAGGAAGCTACCACATTATTGTCTATTTATTCTTCTGAGGAAATCATGAGCAACACTTCGCCTTTCAAATCAGTTTTTGCTGCGTCTCTGATATTGCTTTTAGGGGCGTGTGCCTCAACAAACAAAGATGACTTGGACGAGTTTAATGACCCTTGGGAAAGCATGAACCGCGCAACATACGGCTTCAATAAAGCTGTTGATCAAGCGGTTTTCCGGCCCGTGGTTAGTGCGTATAAGACGGTGATACCCAAACATCCGCGTAAGGAAATAAGCAACTTAATGCGAAACCTGCGGGAACCGTGGGTATTCGTGAACGACATTCTGCAGCTCAAATTTAAACGGGCGGGCATAACACTTGGCCGATTTGTAGTGAATACCACTGTGGGCTTAGGCGGTCTATTTAATCCGTCAGATGATATCGGCATCCCTTATCACAGTGAAGACTTCGGCCAAACACTGGCCACCTGGGGCATCGGCGAAGGCCCTTATATCGTCCTACCGTTCTTTGGCCCTTCCAACGGCCGCGATGCTGTTGGCCTTGGCGCTTTCATCTTCGCAGATCCAACGTTCATTGCGATTGGGAAAACAAATGTTAGTGGCTTAAACCTGACACGAACGGGGGTAGATGCGCTGGATATAAGAACACGCCTAGACGGCATCGTAAACGGCACCTTTCAAGACCCTGACGGATATGAACTGATGCGCTCAGCATACAGGCAGAGCCGAAAATTCGAAATTCACGACGGCAATCCCCCGACAGAAGATGACGACCTCTTCGATGACTTCGACGACGAAGATTATGAAGATGGTGACGATGAAGGGGGCAATGCTGCAACCGACACTGGCGAGAACAAGCCTGTCGCTGAAGTGAAAAACGAAAAAAAACCTAAGGTGCAGTAACGGAATTTCGCTGTGAGATACCTCTTATTCAAAAAACTTTATTTTTTTTGATCCAAAACCGATAGCTGATACGTATAGGTTAATGCAAACCAAAGACTGAGACTTCTTGCTACCCCCGCAGTTAGCAAGACAGGAAATGGTTCGTAGGGCTCTCGGGAAACCGAGGGCCCTTTTTAGTATTTAAGCCGACTTTCCCCCGGCCCAGAAAGCTTAAGATAGCACGCTGCGTATTTTCTCTTTTCTAACAATTCAGTAGCCAAAAACCACCATAACCGCCAGCGGATTGTAAAAATACACCTAACGCAAAACTCCCCAAACCGTTACTGACTGTTGTTTGACACAAGGCATACGCCGCCTTTAGGTAGGACTAGCTTTATGACGGTAGCCGCTTCTCGACCAGCATCGTTGGCGGCCGTTAATTGCTTTGGGGAGCTTTTGGGAAACTGAAAGCTCCCTTACTATGCCAATAGACCCAAAACCTCAAAACTCATGCTTTTTTTGGAGAAAATTTGTGATCCAATCAAACACGTCTGGCGTATAACGCCATGCCTAACCAAAACGCCAAGCATCCTACGCATGGCTGCCCTTTGGTTAAAAGGGCTTCAGATTCTTCTGGAGCCCTTTTTCTATTTAGTGTTTAGAAGCCCTTAGAGCCGCTACACTTCGCGGAAAACGGCACAGGCGCATAGCCCACACTTAAACCGGCCTACTCATAGTGGCTTCATTAATCAGTGCTAGTGTATTTTGCCAGTATCGCTCTATATTTTTTCGTTCGGATCACAGCTTCAATGGCTTTCGTGATTATTTCTACATCACTAGCCACCAGGCTCTTTTTGCTGAGCATCAGATATACTTCATCATCATTTATATAGTATGGGTGCGGCTTTACACTTGCCAGCTTCCCACTGCGACGTAGAACGTCTAAGCCAAAATACAGGTCGTTGATAACGACTTGCACCCGTCCTCGTTCCAGCCAGTTGTATATATTATTAAAATCATCGTGCTGCATCAAACGGCTAGAAAAATTGGGATTTGTTTTTTTCAAATTATCAAACGCAACGCCGTACCAAGCGCCGATACCCACGCCAAATCTAAGTTTTGACTTACCAATGTCGTCAAATGATTGTGGGGTGAAAGTATCAACTTCAGACGCCAACATAAACATGGCAATAATCTCTCGCCGGTAGGGCGCAGTAAACCAAGCGTATTGCCCACGCTCTTTGGTAACCGAAGCTCCTGAAGCAATATCGGCTGTGCCGTGTTTCAATCCTGCCTGAACGCGCTTAAAAGGCATCGACTGCTGTGTGAAATCACAGCCAGCGGTGTCCATAATCTCCTTTACCAGCTCATAGTCCAGCCCCCAGCGCCTCTCCTTGATCACATCGCCTGCGCTTCGAGACCAGTCTGCATGGACAATAGAAAGAGTTTTGGAGCAATWGGCTRACGCYCCTTCCGTCCCCAGTGTAAAAAGGCCGCAAAGTAGAAGAATTGACTGAAATGCTATAGTAATTTTCATTTGAGGACCTGCCGACCGTTTGGCCTATGATATGAACTAGCCCTTAAAATTTGATAAAACAGATGGCGCGTTAGYGAATATTCGACTTTCCCAAATGATTTAAACAGTCTCTTCACACTCCGTCTGTATTTTGGGCGGTAGGTTTTCATCAATCACAGTAAAAATGGTAAGCAACAGGCTTCCCTAAAACTGAATTGGGGTACGTATGGAACTGCAAACACGAAAACACTCAACCCTTATTACAGAGATCGTTGGCATGCTGCTTACAAGGTTCGAGAGGCTTCCCACCAACGATCAAAGCCTAATCGCGATCGCAACCGTAGAGGCTGCCGCATGGATCGTTGCCATGGAGACAACATCAGCCGACGATAAATCTGATGAAAGAAGGCTGCAAACGCTGGAGAACAGCAAACGCTACGCCGAGATATTTGAGACCATCCTAGCTAAGGAAATAGACACTTTCTATGACCAAGAATAAACACACACCTTAACCAGCGAACTCCATAAAAAAGGCCTCCAAAAGAAGGCCTTTTTTCATGCGTCAGCAACAGATGTTACCGCGCGAATTTACGGTACTTAATCCGGTGCGGCTGTGTCGCGTCAGCACCCAGACGGAGCTTCTTGTCTTCTTCATAGGCTTGAAAATTACCTTCAAACCATTCAACATGGCTATCACCTTCGAAGGCGAGAATGTGCGTAGCGATCCGATCGAGGAAGAAGCGATCGTGGCTGATAATCACAGCACAGCCAGCAAAGTTCTCTAATGCTTCCTCTAGCGCGGATAGTGTTTCAGTATCCAAATCGTTGGTTGGCTCATCGAGCAGCAGTACGTTTCCGCCCTCTTTCAACATTTTTGCCAAATGCACCCGGTTCCGTTCACCACCAGAAAGTAATCCTACCTTCTTCTGCTGATCGCCACCTTTAAAGTTAAAGGCACCAACATATGCGCGGGTGCTGAGTTCTTTTTTACCAAAGGTGAAAATATCATGGCCGCCTGAGATTTCTTCCCAAACGTTTTTATCTGGATCAAGCGAATCGCGGCTCTGGTCCACATAGCCAAGGTGCACAGTATCACCAATGGTTATCGAACCACTATCCGGTTGCTCAGCGCCCGTTATAAGCTTGAAGAGCGTCGTTTTACCTGCCCCGTTTGCCCCGATAATACCGACGATACCGCCTGGCGGCAGACTGAAAGTAAGACCTTCAAACAGCAGTTTGTCGCCGTAAGCTTTTGTCAGACCTTCGGCTTCAATAACTTTGCCGCCGAGGCGCGCTGGTGGCTGAATTTTAATCTGCGCCGGGCCTGACAAGCGGTCTTCCTGCGTTTTCAGCATTTCGTCGTATGCTTTGATACGCGCTTTGGATTTTGCTTGACGCGCTTTTGGTGACTGGCGGATCCAGTCCAGCTCGTCGTTCATAGCCTTCTGGCGGGCAACGTCGGTGCGTTCTTCCTGCGCCATACGTTTGGTTTTCATTTCTAGCCAGGCGCTATAGTTACCTTCAAACGGGATACCCTGCCCGCGATCAAGTTCCAGCACCCAACCCACAACGTTATCAAGGAAATAGCGATCGTGCGTTACCAAGATTACACACCCTGTGTATTTCTGCAGGTGGTTCTCAAGCCAAGCCACGGTTTCAGCATCCAAATGGTTGGTAGGCTCATCAAGTAGCAGGATATCCGGCTTCTCAAGCAGCAACTTACAAAGCGCAATCCGGCGCTTCTCACCGCCAGACAGATTATCAATTTCCCAATCATTAGGCGGGCAACCAAGAGCGTCCATCGCTACTTCTGCCTCTGACTGCAGGTCCCATGCATCRGCAGCRTCAACTTTTTCCTGYAACTCRCCCATTTCRTTGAGKAGGTCCATATTCTCAGGATCTTCACCRTAAGCGAGSGCCACAGCGTTGAAATCATCAACAAGTTTCTGTGTTTCCGCCATGCCTTCCATCACATTGCCCAGCACATTCTTTGCAGGGTTAAGCTCAGGTTCCTGTGACAAGTAGCCAACTTTAATGCCGTCAGCTGCCCAAGCTTCACCGCCAAATTCCTGGTCCATCCCAGCAATGATTTTCATCAAAGTAGATTTACCAGAACCGTTCTGGCCAATGATCGCGATTTTGGCGTTCGGCATGAAATTGAGGCTAATGCCYTTCAGAATTTCTTTGCCACCAGGATACTTCTTGGTGAGCTTTTGCATCTGATAAACATATTGATAAGCAGCCATGGGCGCAGTGTCCTTAAATCTCGAGAAAACTTAGCGCTTCCCATAGCGCACTATGGCTTTGCGAACAAGGAAACTATGCAGAGGCAGCTACGCCGAACCGCTAGAGTAAAACTGGATTAGTCTTCATCGTGCGCGAATTTGTCGTAAGCAGGTACATTGGGGTCTAGCTCAACCCACGGCATGCGATTACGGACATATGTATTGTGGCCGGGCTCCAGCTCTGCAGGCTTGTCTAAAATCATTGCATGAATATGGATTTCGCCAGGCCATGCCTCCCCTTCAAACGAGACCGGGCTGCCACAATTACCGCAAAAGCTCCGTTTCACTCCGACGCTTGAATTGAAAACCTTGGGTTTCCCTTCAATGAAAGATACGCCTGCTTTGTCAAAACCGACGAACGTGGCAAATGCAGCGCTTGTTGCCTTCTGGCAGGAAGGGCAATGGCAATTACTGGTCCATTTTGCCTCCTGCGAAATCTCAACTTTGATAGCGCCGCATAGGCAGCTGCCTTTAAAATTTGGTTCAACACTCATTCTGCTTCTCCCGCTTCGAAACTTGTACCAGGACCGCCGAATATCTGGTTATAGGCCTTTTCAACGCGTTCAACGCTGCACTTGGCGATATCTGTTTTCTGTATATTGTCCCAATAGGCTTCCATGCGCTTACAACCGAAAAAGCCGTGAATACCCTCGTGCCCAATTGCCCGTTCGTACCAGTAAAGCTGCGTCATTAGCACAGCGTCCGCTACGCTCCAGCTATTGCCCACTGCATACTCGCCGTCATCCATGTATTTTTCAATGTAGCGAAAGGCTGCGGGGATATCTTCGTTGCGCGCTTTTGCGATCTCGGCCTCAGTTACTTCACCACCAAAATAGGCAGCACCTACAGGCCGCTGC
Organism: Kordiimonadaceae bacterium; assembly: GCA_016764715.1. Lineage (GTDB taxonomy): Bacteria > Pseudomonadota > Alphaproteobacteria > Sphingomonadales > Kordiimonadaceae > Kordiimonas. The sequence continues at coordinate 5,760 of JAESRJ010000289.1, forward strand.
GCTGGGTAATAATAGAGATCAAAAATTCTGCAAATAGCACGCACCTGCATTGCTTTGTCGATGTCAGCAGGCAAAAGCGTTGGCCCGCCAAGTTTGTGATCCAGATACTCAGCTATTAACTGGCCCTCTGTCAGGCTGCTACCGTCTTCTTTGATCAAATAGGGGATCATGGCTTTAGGATGGTGCGCCGTATGTTCCACAGACTTGAACCCGCCGGGCACGCCAGGGTAGGATACATCGGCCAAAACACCTTTTATATCCAGCACCACCATCACTCGTTCAAAATACGGCGACGCGCTCATTCCGCGCAGTTGCATAGTCATAACCAATGCCTCCCAATTGCATCGCTGAAATATGGCGGACGATTAGCTAGAAGGCAATGAGGGATCTTTAAAATTGGCTATACGAGATCACCTGGACCAAATCACATTGAAAGCGTCTCTATGTAACCGAGTGGCTCAGCCTAGCTCGGCTTGCCAGAAAAATTGCTGTAAGAGGTCTCTATTCGGCCAATGCTTCGCAGAGCATAATCGCATCTATTGATGTTTTCCCAATAACTTTTTAGTTTAGGAAACCGTGCTAACGCGGGCAATTCAAACGTCTGCCCGATACGGTGGTACCAATAGAGCTGAACAATCAGGACAGCATCAGCCATGGTCCTATCTGTGCCCACGGCATGCTGTCCTCCGTCCATATATTTTTCAACATAACCGAATACTTTCTGTATTTCTCCGCCCCGAGCAGTTTCCATTGCTGCTTCGTCAACTTCGCCGCCAAAGTATGCAGCACCAAACGGTTTCACCGCAGCGCCGTAATATAAATCAAACACCCGCGCGATGGCTTGCGTTTGAATTGCAGCGTCAATGTTTACGGGTAACTGTTTCGGACCAATCAGAACACTATCCAAGTACAGCATTATCAACTGGCTTTCGGTTAAGCTGCTACCGTCCTCTTTGATTAAGAAGGGGATCATACCCAATGGATGGTGTTCTATATGAGCACCCGATTTAAAGCCACCAGGCACTGAACAAAGCTCCACCTGATCCAGCGCGCCTTTCATATCCAAAAACACAAGGACGCGTTCATAATACGGCGAGACGCTGGCACCAAACAACTGTATAGTCATAATTTTATTTTCCCAATTTCCGGCCGACACTATTGTTGTTAGCCCGCATAAAACATCGCCAAGAGCGTTTAATTTAATTGAGTTTGGAACCCTTGAAACGATCAAGTTGAAAGCTGATGCGCCACCAAG
>JAESRJ010000095.1 GCA_016764715.1 Kordiimonadaceae bacterium
GCGTTCGTCACAAAACTCGAGCGCATTGAACCGGCAACCGCGTGGGCGTGGAACGAGTCGGCCTCGAGATGGGTCCCATCGAAGTCACATGGGAGGCGGTCCCCATGGAGTGGTTCGACAGGCACACGGGCCTCGACCGAAAAGAGTTCTGGGCGAGATTTCCAGTTCCGCCGGCTGTCCGCATCAAAACGATTATGCACGGTGCTCTCCGCTACGCCCAAACGGACCACGGGCTGTTGGCATTTGAGCGGAGCTTCAAGCAACGCGATCTCTTCGAAGATGAGTGGTACATTATTGAGCTCGGCATGCCATTTTCTGACCCGGCAGCAGACGGCCCGGCGATTGACAAAGCTGCACAGCGCGCCCTAAAGGCTGGAGCGTCAATGAAGCAAACCCTGCAGATGGTCCGCGATTTCCGCAAAGAAAATGACAGCACACCGATCGTTCTGATGGGCTATTTCAACCCCATTTACCGTTACGGTATCGACAAATTTTGCGCGGATGCATATGACGCTGGTGTTGACGGCCTAATCATCGTTGACCTACCGCCGGAAGAAGACGCAGAGCTGCGTATCCCTGCTGCGGCGCAAAACATAGATGTTATTCGGCTCGCCACGCCCACATCGGACGGCGCGCGCCTGCCTACGGTTTTGGACGGCGCTAGCGGCTTCGTTTATTATGTAGCTGTTGCAGGTACCACTGGCAGTAAATCAGCCGCSRCMAGCGAAATCGCTGAGGCYGTYGGCMGAATTAAAGCATCAACAGATTTACCTGTGGCTGTCGGATTTGGCATCCGTACGCCKSRRCAAGCGGCYKCYGTMGCCGCGGTTGCAGACGGCGCGGTCGTTGGCACCGCCATCATCGAAATCATCGAAAAAAACATTGAAACAGACGGCACCGTGCGGCCTGGYTTAGCGGAAGAGGTTCTGGACTTTACCCGYAAACTGGCCGATGGTGTTAATAATGCACGTGTAGAAGGAAAGGGGAAYACCCYATGAATTGGATCACCAATTACGTTAAGCCTAAACTTCAAAGGGTTCTAAACCCCAAAAACACGCCTGATAATCTRTGGCACAAATGCAAAAGCTGCGGCCAGATGATTTTCCAAAAGGAATTCGTCGCCAACCAGTATGTATGCGCCCACTGTGACCACCATGAGCGCGTCCCCCCAAAAGACAGGCTTGATAGTATTTTCGACAATAAAGAATACGAACTACTTGTGTTGCCTACAGTTAAGACCGATCCGCTTAAGTTCAAAGACACCAAAAAATATACAGACCGGCTGAAAGCTGCGCGCGCTGCCACTGGCGATGATGACGCWYTGAAAGTGGCGGTCGGCAAAATCGGCGGGCACAACGTAGTTGTTGCCGTACAGAACTTCTTTTTCATGGGCGGCTCGATGGGCACGGCTTTGGGTGAAGGTATTATCACTGCTGCGCGCAAAGCCTTGGAGCTCGGTGTCCCCTTCATTATGTGCACTGCCTCTGGCGGCGCCCGCATGCAGGAAGGCATACTATCGCTAATGCAAATGCCGCGCACCACAATTGCCCTGCAGATGCTGCGCGATGCGTCTCTGCCGTATATTGTACTGCTAACAGACCCAACAACGGGCGGCGTTTCTGCTTCCTACGCGATGCTGGGCGATGTGCATATCTCTGAGCCGGGCGCTATGATCGCTTTCTCTGGTGCACGGGTGATYGARCAAACCATTCGCGARAAACTGCCAGAAGGYTTCCAGCGYGCTGAGTAYCTGAARGAGCACGGCATGATCGATATGGTKGTGCAYCGCCACGAAATGGCAACACAGTTAGCGACGCTCGTTGGCCTGCTTATGGGTGGCCGCAACAATCAGAAGATYGCAGCAGAGTAAAWTTCNTAGAGTAGGCASGGGCTATGCCTGAAGGGTCACATACGATCGACACCTCTAAAAGCGACGCGGTGCTGGCCCGCCTTATGGGTCTGCACCCAAAGAAAATCGATCTATCGCTAGGCCGTATGCACAGCATTTTGGACGCGCTCGGCAATCCCGAAACCAAACTGCCGCCTGTCATCCACATTGCTGGCACGAACGGCAAGGGCTCCACCACTGCGACGTTGCGCGCAATTGCGGAGGCAGCTGGGCACCGGGTTCATGTTTATACCTCGCCGCACTTGGTGCGCTTCGCGGAACGCATTCGTGTTGCAGGYCAAATCATTGAYGAAGATYATCTRACSGATCTRCTSGAACGCTGCGAAANNNCGGCAGCMGSYGRYNNNCCGATCACCTTTTTYGAGATAACCACYGCKGCMGCGYTGCTTGCTTTTGCAGAAACGCCYGCRGACCTMTGCATWCTRGAAGTTGGCCTYGGCGGCAGACTGGACGCCACCAATGTTGTTGAAAAACCTGTGGCTGTTGGCCTGACACCCATCAGCATGGATCATGAACAATTTCTCGGAAACAGCATTGGCGTTATCGCCGCTGAAAAAGCGGGCATCATCAAGGCTGGTGTGCCGTGCATAGTAGGCTACCAGCCAAAAGAAGCGCTTGAATGCATCAACCGCATTGCTACTGATCTTGGCGTAAAGCCCTACCATTATTCAGACAGCTGGAATGCCGAGAAAAGCCCAAAAGGCGGCTTCCTGTATGAAGATTGGAAGTCTGTGCTGGATTTACCGTCCCCTAACCTTGTAGGAGACCACCAGATCCTGAATGCGAGCATGGCCATTGCATTGGCGCATGTGCAAAAAGCAGTAAGCATCCCCGACGCAGCCATTAAGGCAGGGCTAGGCTGGGTGAGGTGGCCTGCGCGCTTGCAGGATTTACGCGGCACCAACCTTCACAGCATATTGCCTGAGGGCGCTGACCTATGGCTGGACGGCGGCCATAACCCAGCCGCCGCAAGGGTTTTAAAAACCTTTCTGCGCAATGTCGACCCCGTCGAACGTTCCATCACCCTAATTGTTGGCATGATGGGAAATAAGGATATCCCTGGCTACCTAAAACCGCTTTCTGGGTTACTTGAGCAAGTGATCGCTGTCGATATTCCTGGAGAAGAAGGCGCTGCGAGCGCAGGTCGCATCGCAGCAGCCGCGACCGACCTTGGCATCAGCGGAACCATTACCAAGGACGTAGAGGCTGCGCTTCACATGATCAACGATAAAGCCCGCGCCAAGCGCCCACCCTTTGTCCTGATCGGCGGCTCCTTGTATTTGGCGGGTGATACCCTCAGAACAGCAGGCATCCTGCCGCAATAAACTGCCAGCGAGCATTCAATACAGTCTGTGTTCTTCCAAAAATGTCCAATTACGCGGACAAAGTGCAAATTTAGACAGTTTGAGCCAACGCAAGAACCTTGCAGCTCGAGCGCCAGTTTCTTGCAGTGGCACTCACGCCGAGCAAACGTTCGACGCGCTCAGCGACTTTCGAGCGACCGATCCCTTCTGGCGCATGTAAATAGAAAACATCGCCTACAAGCGCAATGCCCTCGCTATCTTTTTTCCATGGGTTGAAAACAGCTAAATCTGTATTCTCAGGCTGACCCCCGAGGAAAAATAGGTGTAGCGTTTTTGGGTCTGCTTCGCCTTCAGGGAACGGATTAGCTTTGATTGCTGCTTCGAGGTCAACCATCTGCAACATCATAATTTTTGCTGTAAATCCGAACTTTTCTTCGACAGCTTTCTGAATGAGCGAGCGCTTTTCAGACGCGCTGGTTTCGCTACTTGAAAACACGGCGTTACCGCTTTGAATATAAGTTTGCACGCCTGAAAACCCTAGGCCTTCCAGCAAAGTGCGCAGCTCTTTCATTGGCACAATATTGTTTCCGCCGACGTTGATGCCGCGAAAAAGTGCTATCCACACTGCCATTCTTTTGTCCCTCTATCCACTGGTCAAGCGCCCTCGGGATATTTATCGTTCATGAAAGCTAGGGACCGTATAATGATTTCTTCAAGAACAGCCAAGTCCACATCTTTTAGTTTCTTGATATAGAGACACGAGACGCTGGATTTATATTTACCGAGCTTGGCCATCAGGTCTCCGTATTCACYAAAMCCYGCCATAATATARACGGTCAGTGCTGCTTTTCGCGGGGAAAATCCTGYGCGGGAAGACCGGCCGCTATGGCCACTGCTGTAGGTATAATCATAGGCCCCGAAGCCAACAATGCTGGTTCCCCACATTGTCGCCGGATAGCCGGTGATACGCTCCATCATTATCTTCATGGCGCGTGCGTCTTCACGGCGTTTTTCGTGATCAACAGCGCTGATAAAATCATCAACACTTAGTGCGTTTTCCTTTGTCTTCAGTTCAGCCATTGCACACCTCGTTTWACTCGCTGGGGGCAGCSTACCYGAATTTTCCMCCAAAGCACATAGTGGGCCGTATCCAAAGCCGCCATCATCGCTTAGCTGAYGGGTAAWCCAATCAGGAGTTTGCCTTTAGGGGGCGCACCGAGGCATAGAAAAAGGACGCAGAAATCAGCGTCCTTTTTCACAAATCTTTAAAACCAAARCCTAAACAGCACCGTCAATCCAGCTGGTCAACTGCGCCTTAGGTTTAGCGCCCATCATCGTTGCAACCGATTCGCCGTTCTTGAAAACAAGAATGGTTGGGATGGACCGAACACCGTACTCAGTTGGTCTTTCAGGGTTTTCGTCAATGTCCATTTTGGCGATGATGATATCATCACGTTCATTGGAAATTTCTTCCAATATTGGGCCAATCATTTTACAGGGTCCACACCACTGAGCCCAGAAATCAACAACAACGGGCTTGTCGGATTTCAGAACTAATTCTTCAAAATTTTCATCTGTTACTGCAATAGTGGCCATAATCTCTACTCTTTCTAATCCCGCACAAAGCTCAGGGTTTCGGGCTTGGTGTCATTCAGTTGTCTAAAATAGGTACGCACCTAGCCACCGTCAAGGTTTAGTCACAAATGAGTGAACAGACGCTATATATGGCCTAAAGACCTGCACGCGTAAGTGCTTCATTCATCAAGGTTTTTGGTAATTCCATCAAACGGCCTGCATCTGTCCACAAAAGACAGGCACGAATGGTTTTGTCTGGATAGATGGCTTCTAAGATACGCGCATACAGCCCCATCTGCCTCAAATAGAYATCCTGCACGCCGCYTGGGTCCCGTGGCGGCGGCCTGTTTGTTTTATAATCGACGATCTGCACATCTGTGTTTGTGACAATAAGCCTGTCGACCTGCCCCGACACTGCGCGGTTCGATACTATACCGGTGATGGGCACTTCCGCTTGGCTGTTTGGCCCAAAGAGCTCTGCGAAGGGGGCTTGCGTTAAAACTGCGGAGACTTCCAGCCAAAGCTTGGCGCACTGCGCGGTACCTAGCTCCTTGGCGGCCCGCTCCAGATAGCGCATCGCAGCCGCTTCTCGTAGTTCAGGCGAGATTTCTGGCATCCACTGAAGCATAGCGTGGATATAGCGGCCACGTTGGAAGCGCTTGGCATCGCTCCGCACCAAAGGGCTGGAAACCGCAGGTTCTTCGTCCGGGCGGGACGGCATCAGCGGCCTCATCGGACTCGGCTCATCGGGCAGTTCGGCAAATAGCCATTCAGGGTTAGCGGGTTTATCAACCTGTTTTTGTTCGTTCACATCAGCTGCAACTTCAGCAGTCTGCTCGATGGTAAAGCGGCGCACCTCAATATCACCTGACATCACGTGTTCAGCGCCTATACGATCAAACCCTTCAGCGACCGCATTGGCCCAGCAGTTTGGGTCTGGCTCGCCCTTTGCCTGCCAACCGGCCACATAAAGCCTATCTTCGGCCCGTGTCATCGCCACATACAGTAGCCGTCTGTATTCGGCCAGTTGACGCTCTTTTACTTCTTCTTTCATCGCTGTCGTGAAAGGCAGGTCCTTGGCAGGAGATGTCCAGAACGGCAAGGGCGGCAAACCCTCTGTGGCACTTTCAATCGGTAGTATTCGGGTTTCGCGCACGGTATTCGGCAACCCAACAAGATCAGATAAAAAGACGATCGGTGCTTGCAGGCCCTTTGCGCTGTGGGCCGTCATAATGCGCACATTGTCGCCCGCCGCTTCCAAATCACGTTTGATCTGCAGGCCACCGCGATCAACGCTGTGCACAAAGGCCTGCATCGACGCGGTACCAGAAAGTTCGAACCGCAACGCTTCCTCTATGAACTCGTCAACTGGATCATGAATTTCACTGCCGAGCCGGGCCACCAACTGCTTACGGCCACCGCGATCTGTCAGTACATAACTTAGGAATTCAAACGGTGTTTTCACATCCACTATACGAAGTAGATCTCTCAGCTTGGAAGCAGCGGCCGAGAATTTGGGGTTATCGCTTTTTGCATCCAGAGCCTGCCACAAAGTGCCTTTTCGKCCRTRCGCCAGCTCRAACAMTGCTTYATCATCTAGRCCAAAAAACGGGCCYTTYAGCACMGTTGCCAAACTRAGRTCRTCGGTTGGCTGCAAGGCRAAACGCGCCAGCACCATCAGGTCCATCACCGCTAGTTCGTCCGCCAGGACCATTCGGTCCCGCCCGGCTACTGGCACGGCCAAGGATTTAAGCGCACGCACCAAATGGTCAACAAAAGCCGTGCGCCTACGCACCAGCACGAGGATATCACCCGCGCGAATAGGCCTTCCTTTTGAAATAAGTTCTTCGTCCCTGATTAGCATCTGGCTAATGCGCCGGGCGATACGCCAAGCGGCGCGCTGCTCGGCGTCATCCACGCTTTCCTGCAGCAGCGGCATTTCCCATTCGGCGGCATCGTCGTCCGTATTGTCTTCCGGCACTTCAAGCGGCCACAGCTCTACAAGGCCAGCATGCCCTTTTCTGCTATAATCATGGCGGACAATCTCACCGTCTGGCGACAAGCCGCGCCACGCTGTGGCGTCCCCGTCAAACACCGCATCAACTAGCGACAGCACCGCTTCGCCCGACCGGAACGATAAGTTCAGCGGCACGGCCTCTGCAGGCAAGCCAGCTT
>JAESRJ010000290.1 GCA_016764715.1 Kordiimonadaceae bacterium
TGCGCGCGAAACGGATTCCGTCCCATTCCAGCGCCAAAGCGCGCTCGATTTCGCCGCCTATAATCTTGTTCGAAGGCAGGGCAACAACCGCTTCCCCCGCTCCAGCAGAATATAGCAAACCAGTTCTCCCGCCGGTCAGGAGATCGGCCACCAGTCTCTGCGGAACATAGTGTGCAAGCGGGTCATAGCAGGCAGGATAGTCCGCAACAGYACGCACATCGGCAAAGTTTCCGCTGAGCCGGTACCGCTCCACTACAAAACTCATCACAGAGCGTCCCTGCCCCGTATCCAGCATAAACTGGCCGTATATCTCAGAAGCAACATGAAGCGCTGCTTCTAGAGAGTTCGCCAGCACGATATGGGGCGTCCCCCGCCGAGCGAAACGCCATTCAGGCAACGGCGCTCTAAATGCTCCTGCAACTGCTTCTGAGCGGCTTCTCTGTTCGGCAGAAGGCTTGGAGAGCTCTTCTACACTGTTTGATGGCGTCGGCTCCGTTAAGGCCTTCAATTCCAGCAGCGCGGCGGCTTCTTCCCCTAACAGCGCTAACGGTTCTGTCGCTGGCAAGCGCGCAGGACGCAGCCTATATGCCGCAGGCCAATTAAGGAATTCGGTGGGTAGGTCAGCTATAGTTATCACCGCTGAGGCTGACACTGCCGCTATATCATCTGCCAATTTCACTGTGTTTGCGCCATGCCGTCAAGATAGGTGCGGACCACATGCAGATCCATCACTTCACCGTCTAGCAAACGGTTCAGGGCGCTTTGCCCGGCCAGCTGCGCGTTGGGTTGAAAAATCCAATTGTTTGCCTGATCATCATCGTCAAACAGAGTGTGCAGAGAATGATGGATCGCCATTAATTGCGAAAGCCGCGACAGTGTATCGTGCGGGACGCCTGAGATCCTTCCCGCGCGCCAATTATAAAAAGTGCTGCGTGACGGCCTACCAAGCAACACCATCTGCTGCTCAACGCTTAAGTCCCAACTCTCTGCCAGTTTAAAAAAAGCACGCAGCCCCATTGGAGCCAGCCGCTTGTTCTGCACTTTGCCTACCCGCTTGTTCTTCATGCCTGTACCCCATGTAAAACTCACAACAAATGCGGGGTCAGACTACGCTATTTCAGAGCGAAGCGCAACGGGCCGATTTTAGCAACCCTATGTATCTAAAGCAACTTAAGCGGGTTCTCGAATTTCGAAATCCGTGGTAATTTCTGAGAGCGCTGCGAGCTGGACAGACGCCGAACAATATTTTTCCTGGGACAGAGCAATCGCTCGCTCAACACGGCGCGGGTCAATATCAACGCCCGTAATCACAAAGTGCATATGAATTTTTGTGAACACACGTGGTGGCTCAGGCGCACGCTCAGCTTCCAGTTCTACCCAGGCATCTGTTACTTTTTGTCGGGACTTTTGCAGCATCAACATCACATCGATACTGGCACAACCTCCGGCACCTAACAGCAGCATTTCCATCGGCCGAATGCCGTGATCAAGGCCACCATCATCGGATCCAGAATCCATCACAACAGAGTGGCCGCTCGGCGACTCGCCAACAAACGTCATATCGCCAGCCCATTTAACCCGTGCTTTTTTCGCCATCTCTTAACTCCTAACCCTTAAACTAATTAAAACAGTCGAGCTGGATCAATCACCCAGTCCGCCAAAAAACTGCGGGGTATCGCCCACGTGCCACTGCGGATACTTATGCATCACACAGGTGAAGGCCGGGCTTACCAGAAAAGCTGCCAGCCATCGTTGCAAATACTTGTAGGRCGTTTCGCCAAACCAATCTTTGTCCACATTAGCGAACTGCCGAATAAAAGGTGCCACCGCGAAATCCGCGAGCGCAGCCCTGCCGCCAAATAGATACTCCGCAATCTCTAGTCTCGCATCCAATACAGCTAGGAAACTCTCTGCCTCCGCCCGGTGCTCCAACGCGCTCACGCCTTCATACCGATTTTCGTATTTGTAGCGATCAAGGTGCGGCTTAAAATCCGTATCGCACGATTGCACCAAGGTAAGCATTTCATCCAACGCACCAACCTCTGGCGCTAGCCAGCTTTCAGGGTCTTGCTGTGCCAAAGCCCAGCGCATGATGTCAAAACTCTCATCTATCACAGAACCGTCCGTAAGCACCAATACAGGCACCGTAGCTTTTAACGACACTTCTAACATAGCCGCAGGTTTGTCCCGAAGCACCACCTCCCGAAGCACGACTTGCTGGCCGGACACCTTAATGGCCATGCGTGCGCGCATGGCATAGGGGCAACGCCGAAAGCTGTAGAGGATTGGAACTGGTGTCGTCATTGATTGCCTTAGATGATTTTTTCTGCTGGCTCTGAGCAAAAACATGTCCCGTTTATATCGTGCAAATCAGCTTCTGTAAATTCTGCTATTAATTCTCTTTATGAGGGCAAAAATTTGCACCTGCGACGCGCTCTCATTTGCAGGTAGAAATTCTAATTTCTCTTGATATTAATAGGAGTTAGCAAAAACTAATAATCCTTGTTCTCTGCTTTTTTGAGGTATATAGTATTTTTAAATATTCCCCCAAAGGAGGTAGCTATGAAAGGCGATGCAACAGTTATAAAGCATCTTAATACAGTTCTTAAAAATGAACTGACTGCGATCAATCAATATTTCCTCCATTCYCGTATGCTTAARGACTGGGGCGTCAGCAAACTGGCTGCTAAGGAAATGGAAGAAAGCATCGACGAGATGAAACACGCCGATAGCTTGATTGAGCGTATTTTGTTCCTGGAAGGCATGCCTTCCATGCAAGCGCTAGGTAAACTGATGATCGGCGAAAATGTCGAAGAGATCATCGAAGGTGACCTTAAGATTGAACACCAGGCCCACGGCGATTTGAAAGACGCGATTGTTTACTGCGAAAGCGTGCGGGACTTTGTTTCACGGGATCTGTTTGAAGATATTTTGAGCTCAGAAGAAGAGCATATCGATTTCTTGGAAACCCAGATTGGCCTTATCGCGAAAATGGGTATCAACAATTACATCCAGCTGCAGTCAGCGCCTGCTGAATAAAGAACCCAGCTTCCCATAGCCGGATCAGCACTGCTGTGACGAGCTGCAGACAAAAAAAGGCCCAACCAAATGGTTCGGGCCTTTTTCTTATAGTTAGCAGCTTGCAGTAATCGTCTTGTTATTCTGCAGCCAATATCCTGCGGTTCGGCAACTCTTTTGCAACCAGATCGCTAGCGCAATCTTTACAAGTACCGCAACAGAACCCGTTTCCAAGGGAAAGATAGGCTTCCTCAGCTGTATTTACACCGCCTTCGCGCACCGCATTGCGGATCTCACCGTCGGTATAACCATTACAGACACAAACATACATAACGCTTACAAAACCTTATTACTGCGAACTATTCTTAGTATCATTATCAATAATGTGGGGGCCGGTCAAGATTTTTCAATGGCAATTCTTGCAAAAACATCAATGAAACTGGGCGTTTGGGGCGACATCACGGTTAACGCCAAAGTAACAATATGGTCAAGCCCTTGTTAGCACTTAAAAATTAATCGCAATTAGGGTTGCGTCATGCATCCAGCATTATTTCGATTTTTTCTTAGCATCCCTTCAAGAAGCCGCCGACAAACGGCTTCACATTCCCTCACAAAGAATTCATGATTACCAACGCGCTGATCGGTGATATTTCATTGACGAACAATGCAAACACACACGCCCTTGGAAGTTTTGCGAAAGAACCCATATAGCGGGGACCAAGCACCCAAAACGGCGCATTAAACTAATGAGTATAGTAGCCTGCAAAAAATATCTGCCATATTCCAGCATGGCGCCAAGAAGATGGGCGCGTATAAACACCTGCTGCAAGCCGCGCCCGTCCGCTTTTTCCTGCGTGTTTTACAAGTGGCGGCCATTGCAGGGGTACTCTATTTCATTGCGCAGGAACTTGCAGGTATCGGGTGGGCTGAAGTTGGCGCTGCGCTGCCTACTTCTCCCTGGTATTATCTCTTTTTCCTCCTTTGGTATTTTGCGCTCCCCATCGGCGAATGGAAGGCCTACCAAGTAATTTGGGGGCCCGAGGTCAAAGAGAAATTCGGCATTTTTGTGCGCATGCGCGTATTTAACCTCGCGCTCATCAGCTATGCGGGCGAAGCGTTCCTTGCCGTATGGGCCAACAAAAACCTGAAGCACGACGGCAAAGCCATTGTTTCTGCCATAAAAGATAGCACCATTATCTCCTCTGTAGCCTCGAACAGCTTTACTGTGGCGATGCTTGCCGGATTTTTCTTCACAGGTCAGCTTGCGCTTTTAACCAGTGCAGGCGATGACTTTGACTTGGCTATCGGCCTATCACTCGCTGCCGGGCTGATCGTGGTACCCGTTGTTATTAAATATCACAGCAAAATACTGGCGCTGGACGTTGCCCGATCAAAGCGCGTATTTATCATCCACCTGATACGGCTAGTCGCGATACTGCTGCTACAGGCGGCGCAGTGGGCAGTGGTGCTGCCTGAGGTGCCCTTCGATACTTGGCTGCTGCTCCTAACGGCGCAAATGGTATTAACCCGTGTGCCGTTTCTACCAAACACCGATTTGCTCTTCGCCGGGCTCGGCATCACGCTGATGGGTTTTATCGAAGGACCAGAAGCCAAAATCGCAGCAATGTTCCTGGCGGCCGGGGCGCTGTCGCAAGTCTTGAACTTACTGTGCTTTATCTTTACTAGCTTCAATAAGAAACCAAAGCTGCCATCTGATGCTACTCAAAACACCGCTTAATAAAGACCCAAGCCAATGACAGATCCAAAAAACATCGAGAACCGCCTGAATTTCACCGCTAAAGTGAGCGCCTGGGCTAAAGCTGACCCCTTGTTTACCACCCGGTCCTTCACCGGTGCCGAGGCCGTTTTTAGCGGCAGTTCAACAACAACTTTTAATGCGCTTGTACTCGATCCCAGCTGCAAACGCGGTGCATTCAAAATTATTGACCAAGCTCGGTCTGAGCTATTTGACGGCAACCCTTTTGCTGTCTGGAGTTGGCAGGACGGCCAACTTCAAAATCTGCCTGTACAGGCGGATGCCGTTGAAGAAATGCGGGTTATGACAGCCACGGTCGCAGACCTGAAACAACGCGCGGCCAATCAAGAAGTTTTGGAAACAACACTCGTGCAGCATTCTGCGCATCTAATGGATGTCGGCAGTGTTATTGCCGATGTTTTTGGCGAAGACCCAGAAGGCATAATGGTGCAGTCCATTTATGCGGCACAGGAAGACGCAAGTATACTCGACCTGAAGATCGAATATCGTTTGGCGTACGAAAACGGTATCGCTGCAGCAACAGGAAGTTTTATTCTCAGGGACGGCATTGCCGGCATATATGATATCTCGGTACGGCCAAACCTGCAAAAGCAAGGTCTCGGCAGCAAAATGTTTGATGCAATTCTTGCTCGGGCAATAGGCCAAGGTGCCACGTCTTTTACCCTACAAGCAAGTACAGATAGCGCTAATATTTATGAAAGGGCGGGCTTCAAAACTGTCGGCTATTGCTGGTGTCTTGATATCGACTGAGAATAATATCTACTCAACTTCGTTTTATTGGATTTTCCCTAAGAATTTGAGTCCCATTTTAGATTGAAATCGGATAAGGTTGTTGTTGATAGTAATTCTTAAATAAAGGTGTGCAGTGCTAGGCTACACGGGATTAGGGACGTCAGATGAAGCGCGCTACGGCGACTTCAAAGCCTATTCCGGGAATGAAATTTTGGGTCGACACGAAACCGTCGACTTCTTTGTAGACTTGTGGACCACACTCGACCACCCCCGTAGGCGAGACATTCAGCCAACAAAACTGAAAGCTCATCTTGACCGCTTGGTTATAATGGATGTGCTAAAAAAGGACGGGGAACTAGCGCTTCATGTGCGCCTGATCGGAACATTCGTTGCTAGTTACTACGGCGAAATATCTGATAAAGACGTGAACGAAATGAACAATGAACCCGCGGCGCAGCGTATTTACGAAGCATCTCGTCTGCTTTTGGAACGCAAACAGCCAATCCTTACCGTTACGCCTGCACTATCAAAAGAAAAGCATCACCTTGAGGCTATCGCCTTTTATATGCCGCTATATGACGAGGATAAAAACATCGTCAAAATCCTGGTCTATGTTGATGTTGTTACCTTAAAGGACCAGCTCCATAATAAAGGGCTGGGAATACCTTTTAAATGGCGCATTTTCTAACCAATACCGCTTATGCCACCTATGATACCTTGAATGTATTGCCGACGCCTAAAGCCCTTGCGGCCATCACATAGGTCGGGTACCTTCATTTTCTGACCAAATGGTCAGGATTGATGTTAGAGCTTATATACACTCTGAAGGACCATAGATGATTGGCTATCGCGGCTCAATTTTCCACATGCTGGATGACCCTTCAATTGTCGGGGCTGAAACCGCACATGCTTATCATGAAGATGGGCTTTTGCTTGTTGAAAACGGCGCTATACTCGCGGCGGGTGATTTCGCGGACCTAAGTCAAAACATATCACCAGATACCGAAATTATCGATCATATCGGCAGCATGCTCGTCCCCGGCTTTATCGATACGCACATCCATTTCCCGCAGCTTGATATCATTGCGTCGTACGGTGAACAATTGCTCGATTGGCTCGAGAAATATACCTTCCCCGAGGAGGCAAAATTTGCTGATCCGGCTCACGCTGAAGAATGTGCTGAATTTTTTGTCAAAGAACTGCTGCGGAACGGCACTACTACCGCGCTTGTCTACGGGACAGTGCACAAGCAATCTGTAGATGCCTTGTTCGCCAGCGCCTTTGAGCGGGGCATGCGGCTGATAGCAGGCAAAGCGCTGATGGATAGAAATGTGCCTGAAGCTGTGCGTGATACCGCCGAAAGTGGTGATGCAGATAGCCGCGAGCTTTTGGAAAGTGGCACGGCAAAGGCCGCCT
>JAESRJ010000291.1 GCA_016764715.1 Kordiimonadaceae bacterium
TTCCTCGCGGAAGTTTGAATTTCGCACCTCCAGAAAGTCTAGTTGCTTTCTTGGCGATCTGAACGGCAGCAGAGTTACTATTGGCACCAGGGCCTGGAAACACACCCGGCAACGTTTCGTAATCGTCATTACCTGATATTGCGTCACCAACAGCTTCCGTTAGTGCGTCAGGCGCATCTATAAGCGATGTAGTTAATCCTTGAGGCAAGGCCCCTTCTCCATTCAAATTATTAATAACATCCTGAGCATACAGTGCGTCAGTTTTATCTACATCATTAAGACTGCCTGTCACATCTCCTAGCTTATCATCACCTGGACCTACAATAGGCCCCGAACTGAATCTACGTGAGACGGCATATTTCCCATTAGATCCTTTCGTAGCCGTTATAACAAACCCATGTTTCTGTTGTAWCGKANTNMCWYWWTYGMMAMKTGGYCTNYKCARSWTNAGRTGGWNAYMTTCCSCNTTNGGATCTRTCWRGTTCAYSGGATCANTTGCWGNTATAGCCGTASAGGTTCATRTYATCCYCRTASCCAATYGGRTCKGTCTGCAGGAACCKGCCRAGSNTTGGCGMNATARTACCGSGCCCTATAATAATAAAGCCCGGTCTCYGCATCAAACCKGCGGCCMGTATAGCGGAACGGTTGCCCGCCGCCTTCGCCCACACCCAAGTTGCCGTARGCATCGTAGGTGTAKATGTCAGACACCATCTGGTCACCGGATTTYGACAGYGCAATGATGCTGCCCTGATGATCCGCATGGTAGAAACGGCGGCGAAATTCAGCCCCGTTCTGATACTCGATATARATCAGCCGCTCATCAACGCCTGCACCGTTCACATACTGGCGCAGGATCGTGCCGTTCTGGTCATAATCAGCAATCGGTTCCCCACCCGCATAGCTATAATCGACAGTTCCCTCAACCGAAGAGATTGAGCGCAGCCGGCGGTTGGACGGCCCGTACTGGTAGCGAACATTAATGCCGGTTTCCGTCACCGTCGCGCGCACCAGGCGGTTTTCTGCATCGTATTCGTATGCCCARCCATCATAGCTGGTTAGCGAGCCCGCYGCGTCGTASSYAAGCGCCATCGGCGCGCCGATRGTATTCCCGCCTTGTGGGTTRATRCCCTGCAGTTGYTGATACTGGTTCAGGCCGTTTACGGTGTAGGCTTTTACCTCACCGCTGGTGGTAACACGGCGGAACAGCTCGTTGGTGACAGTACGGTCGATTACCTGATTGGCAAGGTTATAGCCAAACKTGTAGATCACATCATAACTGGCCGCCTGCCCGGTAATGGGATGCGGACTATCCATAAAATCATGGTCAATGAGCCGCAAGGCGTTATCGACATGGTAAGCGTAATTGGTGGCCGACGTGCCGCTCACGCCGCCYACTTCTTTRCCGGTTACAAYGCGGCTAGTAAGCCGRGAGAAGCCATCATATTGGTAATTTGCCCGGTCCGTTGGGCCTGCCAGCAATTCATCAATGCTAACGGCCGTAAGGCGGCTTAAATAATCATACTGGTAGCCAACGGTGCGGCGAAAGGTCGTGCCATTYGTGCCGTTCRCTGTAGGGTAYTGMAGTTCGGTTACATTACCTGCATCGTCTAATTCTGTGGTAACGACCCGCATTGGGCTGCCTGCAAGGGTAACTTCTTCATCAGTGCCGCGGCCTGCAGTGTCATACCGGTAGGTGATATCAACGTTGGGGGCCGTGCCGGAAAAACCAACGCCAGTTTGTGTTACCGTGTTCATTCTACCGTCCAAAAAATACTCATAAAGTACTGATTTATCTGGACTGATAGTCAATGTTTGGCGGTTTAGCGCATCATAGGTGGTGGTGATCGTTTGCGCTTTACGGGTATAAAGTGCCGTGATGTTTCCGTTGTTATCATAGGTACTTTCAGTGCGGTCAGCGTAAACATGCGCCCCCCCACTATAGGCTGAGGGCCGGTTTTGCAGTGACGGGTTGGTGACACATCTATCAGACGTTTCCAAGCCAGCGGCTAGGTGGGTTTTGGTAATGCCCTTCGGGGGCAAATAGGTGGCAACAAGCCTGTCAAATCCGTCATAGTGATAGGTGGTGACATTGCAGTTGGCATCCATAACCGAGGCWATTTGGCTGGACGTAGTATACTCGTAATGCTGATAGAGTATCTGCGACGGTGAGCCCCAGCCCTGAAAAAGGGAAACGACCCGCCCTAAGACATCATACACAGTTTTTACCGTGCGGCTGGATTGACCGTTTATGGTGATTGTTACCGTATCAACCCGGTTCAGGCTATCATAAGTTGTTGTGGTGGTGGCACCGTCCGGGCTTACTGTTACACAGACCTGCGCGGCCCCAGAGCAAGGGCCACCGTCCGTTTCAAAGGCATTGGCAGCACTTTGCGTAGGATTTCCGGTTCTTAAATCGGCGGACCTGGCAAGCGCGGGGCGGCCAAGGGGCGAATAAAAAAGTTGCACATATCCATCAACCCCTGCACTGCGCATTTTGTTGATGATGTTAATTTCTGTCGCAGAGGGAATATTGCCTGGTATTTGGAAGATGGGCCGCCTGAGGCCATCATAAATAACAGTAGATGTGTCTGTGTGGTCTTGCGACAGCGCAGGCTGCGAAGCGATAGTGCCAACCGCAAGTAGTGCGACTGTAGCAGCGGTGAAATATGATGTGTTTTTCATGATATACCCCTTACCGGTCACAGCTTGTATCGTGGCCACCGRCCATCGACGGTGTTGATGCACGCGGYCCTACCGTTCGGCAGACGTTGCCAATACCATCGTAGGAATAAACCATTTTCAGCGCTTTTCCCCCYGGATCAACAATCATGGTCGCGAGGTTGCCCATGCTGTCAAAGGTATTATCCGTGATAATTGATGTCGGGTTTATAACCCGTGTCACCTGGCCGAACGCATCATAGAAATATTCGGTTTTGGGGCGCAGGCCTGCGACCGCTGGATTGAGCATTTCACGCACCAGCCCCCGGCTGTTATAGAATATATTAGAAATATTGCCTTTTGCATCTTCCGACGAAACCGGCAGCTGAAAAGACAGAACCGTGCCTTTTCCAAGCGGCAAGCTGACGGTTTGCGGGACGTAGCTCATTTTTTGCGTAAGCCGTTGGCCGCTTCCGTCATTCGCGATAATGGATGTTTGAAGGACATTACTGAGGCTGTCGTAAGTGGTTTCAACAGCAATGCCGCCCGGCGCGAGTGTTCGGATAAGCCTTTGCCTACCGTCATAGGTGTTTATTGTTATGCGGCCCGCCGCATCAATAATACGGACCGGCAAGCTATATTCATCAAACACAGTTGTCATTTTTTCGGCGAGCGCATTSGTWACATAAGCCGTGCGCCGCTCCTCGTTGCCGAGGCCGCCGAGCTGAATTGTAGTTWTGTTATTATTATAGTCCGTAACTTCGGTTAGGCGCAGCAGGCTGTCATACTTATACTGCTGGTTAAAAACAGTGGTGAAACCATCACTGCCATCTTTGATACTAAAACGGGTTAGCCGCCAATCGACATCTGCGAGCGAGCTAGCCTGATTGTCAGTAAATTCATACTTATACTCATAAAGGCCGCCGACTTCGTTGTCGCTTAGGTCACGCCTACTGACAGATAAGAAAGCGTTTGATTTACCCTTCAGGAACCATCCCGGCGAACTACTGCCGTTTTGGGACGTCTGGTAGGATACCCTGCGCCCTTCATTGTCGCTGACACCCGAGATTGAGCATGTGTAATAAGCGCCAAGCTGGTGATCGATCCGATTGAAGCGCAGCTCACGGCCGTAGTGGTTTGTAACCTTTGTCAGGCRCCGGCTGCTGCGGGCAGAAAACAGAAAATCTTGACCAACGATGTCGTTAATGTCGATAAGCCTGTATGTGAACTTTACGAAACCGCCACTTGGGAATACCCATGTAAGAGGGACAAAGTCTCTCGTGCTTGAGATGAAAACTTCGCTCAAATCGACATTACCGCGTATAGCCGAGACAAAATCTAGAACAGAAGCGTCAGAGGCTTGCAGTGTAAAAGTAGTCCCGCCGTGGTCAAATGACCTTATAGCGTTTTCTTGTCCGGAAACCCGATCATCCCAGGAACCTCCTCCGTTCAACACAGAAGCCAGCCCCTTTGGGGTCGTGTACCGCTGGCTAGGCAGTTTAACATATTTACCGGACGCGCCAGGCACACCGCGAACAGTAACAATGTTTTCTGATGTGCGTGTGCCCATCCAGCGCGTCACAAAAAGCGCCGTAAGATCATCGATAAAGGCCTGATTTCCTTCACCCAGGCCACCTAAAATATAAAGACCTGTCATAATGTTACTGGCATCAAGCGCTTGCATTTGCCCCATCGCATTCAAACCATCGCCCGATATTTCAAGGGAAATTTCATAATTATGGACCCAGCCGCCGCCTAAAATTGTGCCGATTTGTCCCGTTGCAATTATGCTTTCAGCGGAAACGGCATCGTCGCCGCGGCTGATATCTGCGTAAGCTGTCTGATTGTGCCTGTTGGAAGAGCTATAATTCCGTACGAATGGTAAGGAATTTGGAAAGCCGCCACTCCCGACAACAATGTCTGTTACAGATCCGGTCTCTAGCGCTGCGCTGGAGGCGTCGAAAGAGAAGCCAAGGTCGGCGGCTTGGGTAAGGTCCTCCGCGTGATTGAGTAGATCATTGCTGGCAGCTGTAGAAGGGCCGCTCGCGCCTTTCAAACCCATACGTGTTATAGTCGCGATCGAAGACAAATCACTATTGTAGACAAACATGCCGTTCGCCCCAAACTGATTTCCACTTGTAGTTTCGGTCGTTATAATTTTGAAGTTTTGAGCGCTAAAGTCTCGTGTCAACTCGACCATTCGGCTGAACTGGCCGCTGATTTCATTTTCCGCTACGGCCAAGTTAGCACTTGTAATTTGCAGAAAATCCGGCGGGTTTCCATTCAGCAAGCCCTTGCTGTTTACACTAAACAAGGCATCAATAGGGGTCACATGACTGAATGAGCTTGCCAGCTGCGACGCAATGCCGCCCTCTAGCCAGTTGGAAAACAAAGTACTGGCGACAATTGCGCCCTTGCGCTTTGAAGCATCACCCACATTTGAAACAATATTTCTAGACGCTTCAGTCGAAATTGAACTTAAGCCTGTGCCCCCAACATAATACCCCATAATATGGTGCGTTTGGATAAGAACATTTTGCACGCCAGACACTAGTTCCTGAAGCCGACTGTCCTGTACGAGGTAGTTTTGAACGTAGGTTGGATCGCCGAGTGACAAACAACGAGGGTTCACTTCAAGCGGTGCCCCTAAGCCTGGCACAAAAACTTCTCGCGTACCTATTAAGTCCTTATCAAAGAAAGGCCGCTCGCACCCGTAAATATCATGGTTGCGCAGATGAATTGTCGACGAACTGTTCTCCGGCGTTCCGACGTTGAGGCGGGTAAAACCATCAGACTGTTTCTGTGCTGCATTTTCTAGTGCCGACACAGATTTGCTGCCGCTAGAAAAAATGAACGTAATTGGGAAAACACCAACTCTGTCCCGAACGCGATCGAAAGTAGTATTGCCAATTCTCTCGGGCCCATCTCTTATTTCTCGTACAATGGTGCGGTCCATATAGTTATCAATAACAACCGCACTATTTGCAGACGAGATACGTTTGTAAGGGTGATCAACTGACATTGTTACCAAAGAGTAATAAAAGTCCAGCGAGCCAAATTGCCGTAGGCGCGGCTGAACGACCGCCCCTTCACTACTGCCAAACAACTGAAACTCAACATAAAGCCCAACACGGCGGSSTATCRMSGYGGTATCTCCGTCACCGGARAACCGGTTGCGGCCGATAATTCTTACTCGTTTACCGGCGATTTCGTCCGCCCAGAATGTTTCATCTAATTGGTCAAATTTAAAGCCGATCTTGGTTCGGAATGTATCCGGAATCGCATTTGGCCACGTACGCTCAGCACTGGCTGAAATCGGTGCAAACGCGTCTTGCTCAGTTGCGGCCACATCAACAACCATGCCGCCGACGATTTCTTCAATATCTGAAGTTCTGAACGCTCCTGAACTCAGCAACTGATTTTCCACGCGCTCGGCGTACGTTTGAAGCTCGGCAAACAGTTCGGGCGTATTCACTTCTGAAATTGAGGGAAGGCCCGGCGCTTTAAAACCAAATTTTGCACCTATGCTCGCTTTTGAAACAACGGACTGAGCACACTGCACGCTATTGCCGCACTGCATCACCGAGCCAAAATCAAGCTGGCCTGACAATATGTGTTCCTTGTAAGCAGGGTCATAGTCTTTACCGTTTGCCGTGACCCAAACATGCCACATGCTAATAGAAGAAACGTTCCCGGAGTAGGAGCAGTCTTCAATAGCACTTCCGTTAATATCGGCTGGGATCGCGCCGTTTGCCAAAAACTGACAAGCAGCAGCAGCGGAAACCTGGTAGTTTGTAATTGTTTGCAGCGCAGGCGTAGTACCGCGCGCCACTAAGCCAGTCCAGCGGGCAAACTGTTCTGCGTTGAGCGTGATTGAACCAAGCGTATAGCTAGCGGAAATATCTGCTTCTTCCAGCAATGCAATCATCAGAGCAGCTTGGTCAAACGACGACCCCGCACGGTCAATCAATGTGCCATAAGCACCCTTTTTAAGACCAAAGGTAAAATCTGTTTTGATGTTGTTGCGAAGATAGCGCCAAACCCGAAGGGAATATTCATCCGCGGATATATCGCCTCTCTTGTGTTCATCTGCACCAATACCAATGGCCAATTCCTGAATTTTCAGGTCGATATTTTTTACAATATCTTTGCCAAATGGGTCAGTTGTCGTCGTAGACTGTGTCGATGCAGGATACAATGACTGAGCATCGGTTATGCTCACCAGAACTCCTGTTTCGTATTTAACCGCGGGCAAATCCTGCTGGGCTAAGGAG
>JAESRJ010000292.1 GCA_016764715.1 Kordiimonadaceae bacterium
TTGCCGTCGACAACTGCCGCAGCTTCACCAAACGCAATTGCAGAAACAGCTGCAGCAGTATAATCGCCGATGCCGGGAAGCTTTTTCAGCTCAGTTTCGTTTTCGGGAAACTGTCCGCCATAGTCGCTGACAATAAGCTGCGCGCATTTGTGGAGRTTTCTGGCACGGGCATAGTAACCAAGRCCCGCCCATTCCTTAAGAATATCGTCCCGAGGAGCGGCGGCTAAATCAGCGACGGTTGGCCAAAGTCTTAGGAATTTTTTGAAATACGACTTCACCGTTGCCACAGTGGTTTGCTGCAACATAATCTCGGAAAGCCAAACATGGTACGGGTCTGAGCGTTGTCCTTGTGTTGCTCTCCACGGCAAGGTGCGCTGGTTTTTATCGTACCAGTCCAATAATTTTTCAGCGAAAATAGTCATGCGATGTGGTTTGAACCTGCTATGTGAAAGACCCAGTGGACGCGGTCAAACCATAGCTAGAAAAAAGGTAAGGACAAGCCCAATCAAACCGGCCAATTGGTTGCTCCAGTAAAATGCTCTTTGCACGGCGCTTGGCGCGATGCGGAGCTTGATAACCGAATTGATGCTTGGCCCTGCTACCTGCGGCAAAAAATACTCTTTTTTGAACCGCTGGTTCAGGCTAAAATAGCCGGGATGAAAACCGCACCAAAAAAACGACGAGAATATCGCCGATTTAAAGCAACTAAAACGTCATTGTTGACGAGCAAACTGCTGTCGCCTGCAATCCGCGCAAAAGGCTTTGCRCAGGCTGAAGTCGTGACMAAGTGGCCGCATATTGTTGGCCCAAARCTAGCCGCTTTTTGCGTGCCTCAGCGGTTAGTGTACCCTCGTGGGGAGCGGTTGGGCGCCAAGCTAGTTATTCGGTGCGAATCTGGCTTTGCGACGCTGCTTAATCATAAGTCGGCACAGGTTATCGAACTAGTGAATAGGTATTTCGGCTATGGAGCCGTTGCTTTTATAGAAATTAAACAGGGTCCAATCGTCCAAAAAATACGTAAGGCTCAGCGAGTGAAAAGAGACCTTACGGCAAGCGAAAACCAGAAACTGACRACCATCGTTGGAAAAGGGGAGTTGAGCCCGCTGCAAGAAGCTGTCAAAAGCCTTGGTGAAGTGGTTATTTCGCAGGATGAAAAAAAGTAAAATGGCTGTGAAGTGATACAAAAGTTAGATTGAGTTTTTCGGTGGGGCGCGGCTTACTATCTGGCGGTTCTGTGACCGAATTAAATGGTGGCCTCACCGGGGAATTCGGGGCAATATCAGCYTTCGAAGATTAGATCTCGATGAATAGATAAGGAATGATAATGAAGTTCAGCAGCGTTTTCGGTGCTTTTCTATTGGGTGCAAGCCTTTCTACAGTTGCGGTGGCGCAAGAGGCGCCTAAGCCCGCAATTGAAACGCCTGCCCATATTCACGGCGACATTGTTTACGGGTCTGCCGATGCTCCGGTTGAATTGATTGAATATGCGTCCATGACGTGCCCACACTGTAAATCGTTCAATCAAACGGTACTGCCGGAACTTTTGAAGGAATTGATTCCGCAAGGGAAAGTAAAGCTTGTTTTCCGTAATTTTGTACGTGACCGGGCCGACTTGGCCGTGGCGGTTGTGTCGCGTTGCACTACTGATGTGAATGTTACTAAAAAGCTGCTCAATATCTTTTTTGATAAACAAGACCAGTGGATGCGGGCTGCCAACCCGGGCCTCGCCATACAGTCAATCGCTGCAGGCACCGGCTTGGAATTTGACACCATCGAAAAATGCGCAGCGAACAGGGAAATTGCCTCGCATATAATTGCCGTTACACAAAACGGGGCCAAAGAATACGATATCGAATCTATTCCAACCATAATTATGAACGGTAAAAAAGTTGATTACCGTGGTTATGGGGACCTGTTGGCTCAGGTGAAAGCTGCTGCTGAGGGCAAATGARYTAAAAATTAAGGTGCCTTGCTTTTGCCGCTCTATTGCGCGCACTAAGRCCGGGCTTTTYTATGTGACAAAAAATGACTCGTCAGAACGAATTTAAGACACTAAACACAATATATAGTGGTGAGGGAATTATGATCTACCAGAAGTACCAAAAAACGGCTCGTGCAGCGACAGCTGTTGCTGCAATGTTAATTGTTGCAGCCTGCGATAGTGGTGCCAGTACAAGCGGCAGCGCGAATGTTTATAACCAGGCAACACTCGACGCTGCAAATGTTTACGAAGAAGGCAAGTCCGGCACATGGGGTGATATCGTATACGGCAATGACGATGCACCGATCACGGTTATTGAATATGGTTCTTTGACCTGCGGCGCTTGCGGAGCTTTTGACYGGGAAATTTTCCCAAAGCTTGAAGAAGAATTCATTAAAACGGGTAAAGTGAAATTCATTTTCCGCAATTTGGTTCGTGATAATGTTGATATGGTTGCATCTACAGTCGCCCGGTGCAGAGATACGGATACGTCCAAGCGYCTCAACCGGCTTTTCTTCGARCGTCAGGGCGATTGGTTAGGGGCSSAGGACAGGAATGCCGCCCTMGCAAAGCTTGCWCGCCGTGCTGTCAATATGAGCCGTACCGAGTTTGATCGGTGTGCTTCAGATCGCGATTTAATGAAGAACCTCACTGCGATGACAAAATCCGGCCAGATCGAGTTCAATGTACGGTCTACGCCAACTATTTTCGTCAACGGYGCAGGCCTTGACGATTTCCGTTGGGATAATTTCAAGAAAGTACTGGAAGAACAAGCGCCATAAAAATGTGAARGCGCACAAAACGCTGAAGTGGCTGAAACTGCKGGGGAGCAGCGCCACTTCACAAGGCGGGGAGTTAGCGGCGGATGCGGTTTTCGCGTTTGCGAGTATCAGGGTTTAAATCCTTTGTAGACCCAACCGAGCTCCATATTGAGCGCGGCCTTACCGGTGTTGTCGGCCCAAACGGCTGCGGTAAATCCAATATTCTTGAAGCTATTCGCTGGGTAATGGGCGAAAATAGTGCCAAGTCACTTCGTGGTTCTGGCATGGACGACGTAATTTTTTCCGGTACTGATAAACGCCCGCCACGCCGTATGGCTGAAGTGACACTGGTTATTGATAATATCGACCGCACRGCSCCAGCTGAATTCAATGATGAAGATACCATCGAGGTAACCCGTCGGATTGAGCGGGAATCTGGCTCATCCTACCGGATCAATGGGCGCGATGTTCGCCAGAAAGACGTGCAGCTGCTGTTTGCGGATGCTGCTACGGGCGCACATTCCCCTGCGCTTGTTAGTCAAGGCCGSATTGGTGCACTGATCGCGGCAAAACCGCAAAACCGCCGACAGCTGCTTGAAGAAGCTGCCGGTGTTTCTGGTTTGCATACGCGCAGAAAAGAGGCCGAAAGCCGTTTGAGGAGTGCGGAAAACAACCTTGTGCGGGTGCATGATGTGGTGCAGGCCATGGATGTGCARGTGCAAGGCCTAAAACGTCARGCACGGCAAGCGGTGCGKTACCGCACAATTTCCAGCGATATCCGGYTGGCAGAAGCTAGCCTGTTGTTTATCCGCTGGAAGGAGAGTTCTGAGAAAGTCATMGCATTAGAACAGGGGCTTAGGGACGCAGGCAATGTTGCAGCAAAGGCAACGGCTGCGGTCGCTGAGCTGTCCAAAGAACAAGCAATAGGTGCCGCCTTGCTGCCGCCGCTTCGCAGCGCAGATGTGGAAGCCGCTGCCAAACTCCAACGTCTATCTATTGAGAGAGACAATCTGCAGGCCGAGACTGAGAGGCGCAAGCAAAGTGCGCTTTCACTGCGGGCAGGGCTGGTGCAGCTGCAGGACGATAGAGAGCGAGAGCAAGAATTTGCGGCGGACGCAAAGTCTGCCCTTGAACGCTTGAACATTGAAAAATCGCGATTAGAAAAGGCCAAAGAAGATGAACGGTCCGCTGAAGTTGAAGCCCGGGAAGCGTTGGAGCGTATATCTAGAGCGGCAAGCGAAGCTGAGCATTCCTATGACCAATTGAGCCAACAGGCCGCGGAAGCACGGGCTCGGCGGTCCAGTCTGGAAAGTGACAAGCTTGCGGTCGGACGGCGGCTTGAGCAGCTGAAATCTGAAGAGAACCGGCTAGCCAGTGAAGTCACTGCAATGGAAGCTGCAGATGATGCCCTGGGTTTGTTGAAGGCCGCACAGGGCAAAGTCGAAAAAGCGGAAGCGGCGCTTGCGGAAATCGACGCCGGGTTGAAGGCCGCGGAAGTGCATACGGCACAAGCACGTGCCGTGCGCGGCGCGGCTGACGGTGCGCGGTCAGAACTGAACGGCAGAGGCAAGGCCCTSGCGGGCGAGATTGCCAGCTTTGAGGCTATGCTGACAGTGAACGCCGGCCAAGCCGAACCAGTAGCCAACGGGCTTGCCGCAAACGCTGGGTACGAGATGGCGGCTGGTGCCGCCTTTGGCGATGAAATCGACGCTGGCCTAGACGAAACGGCAAGCCTCTATTGGCAACAGTTTGAAATGCTGGAGAACGCYGARGGGTGGCCAGASAGCATTGTTCCTCTTTCAGACTATRTTACCGTTCCTGGTGTATTGTCTCGGCGATTGGCTTTCACTGGGTTTGCTCCGAGTTTGGAAGCGGGCATTGACGCTGCCAAAGCTTTAAAGCCCGGTCAGTCTCTGGTTGACGYGGCAGGTARTTATTGGCGTTGGGACGGCTTTGTGAGGCGTGCAGGGGCTCCCAATAAAGCAGCGATCCGACTTGAGCAAAAAAACCGTTTGAAAACCCTGCAATCAGAACTTGGTTCTTTGGGGRAGAAGATCRAGGGTGCGACGCTGGCGTTTGATGYCGCAGTAAGYAYGCACGAAAAGGCCCGTGAAGACGAACAGCTWAAACGGACGTTGCGCCAAACAGCAGAGAAGGGACTGGCCGATTTCAGGCGGGCGCTATCATCTGCGGAACAAGAAGCCAGTCAGCGTTCAAGCCGATTGACGATGTTGGAGGAATCCCAGGCGCGCCTGGCGGAGGAGTTGGGCGGCACTTCCGCGCGGCATGACGATATTGTCGAAAAGCTGAAGGCGTTGCCTAAAGTTGAGAGCTTGGAGCACGACCTAGCCGGTCTGCGTACGGAAGTTGACAGCCTGCGACAGCAATTAGGTGCAGCCCGCGCCAAATATGACGGCTTGCACCGAGAGGCCCAAGCACGGAATGACCGCCTGAAGGTTATTACTGGGGAATTTAACTCGTGGGCAAACCGCGTCTCAAGTGCCGAAAATCARNTGAAGTCCCTTGAAGGCCGCGAAAAAGCGTTAACCCTTGAACTTGAAGCGGCAGAGGCCAGCCCTGAAGAACTAGAAAAGAAGAAACGCATTTTGCTTGATCATCTGCACGAAGCAGAAAAAGCACGGGCGTTAACAAGCGATAAGCTCGTCGCTGCGGAAGAAACACTGCGCCAAAAAGATGAAGCACTGAAGGCAATACAGAAGCAGTTTGCTGAGGTCCGGGAGCAGCAGATCCGAGCGGAAGCATCAGTGGAAAATGCAGTGAGCCGCAGGAGTGCCATTGCTGATCAGATCCGCGAACGGTTCGAGTGCGCGCCGACGCAAGTGCTTGAAAAGGCAGGGCTTGATACCAGTGATACCTTGCCTGCTGTCACTGTACTAGAAATTAGGCTTGAGAAATTTAAACGGGAGCGCGACCGGATGGGCGCAGTGAATTTGCGTGCCGACGAAGAGCTCAATGAGCTAACCGAACAGATGGACCACCTGTCTGGAGAGCGTGCAGAGTTGGAGACAGCGATCGCCCGCCTTCGGCAAGCGATTAATGGCTTGAACAAAGAAGGGCGTGAGCGTTTGCTTACAGCTTTTGAGATAGTGAACAAGCATTTTGGCGAACTGTTTACCAGTTTGTTTGGGGGTGGCGCTGCGCACCTTGAGCTTACAGAATCTGATGATCCACTTGAGGCAGGGCTTGAGATATTTGCAAGCCCGCCCGGTAAAAAACTTCAGGCGCTGTCGCTACTTTCTGGCGGAGAACAGGCTTTAACGGCGCTTTCCTTGATTTTTGCAGTTTTTATTACAAACCCTGCGCCGATCTGTGTGCTTGATGAAGTTGATGCCCCGCTGGATGATGCCAATGTGGAGCGCTTCTGTGACCTTCTCGAAAATATGACAGAGCGCACCAATACGCGTTTTCTGATTGTCACGCACAATGCTGTTTCTATGTCACGCATGAACCGCCTATTTGGTGTGACAATGGCTGAACGAGGAATCTCAACACTTGTTTCGGTTGACCTTGAGCGTGCCTCAGGAATGATGGAAGTATTATAGTTTTCAAAATTCAAAAATAACTCTTTATTTTCAATTACTTAACTTATTTCTATTGGTTCTTGACACACGTTGGGGCAATCCCTATGTTGCAGGCGATTTTGGTAGCGCTCTGATTCTTTTTGGAGTGCCCAGGTAGAAGCGCATAACTTTAGGTGAAATGCGGTGGGTGAAGACAAAAAAAACCCAACGGAAGCAACCTTCGGCGAGCGGTTAAACCTAGCCCAGAAGAAGGCGGAAAAGGTGCCAGACCCTGAAAGGGTGTCAACGGCATCAGGTATCGCTTTAAAGATGGGTGTTGAACTAGTGGCCGGTACGGGCGTTGGCGCTTTTATGGGCTTTTGGATCGACAAATGGTTTGGAACCGCGCCGCTGTTTTTGATTGTGCTGCTGATCTTGGGCTTTGCGACCGGGGTTCGGAATGTTATCCGGCAAGCCCAGGCAGCACAGGAAGCGGAAGAAAGCGGTGCTCTTACTGATGATACACCAGATGCTAAGAGCGACTGAAACGACTTTGTGATTTTTTGCGGCAAGCGTATGCATGCCGCCTTGTAGAAGAGACAATACATTGGCCGAGCCACATAGTCCTATTGAGCAATTTGAGATCAAAA
>JAESRJ010000293.1 GCA_016764715.1 Kordiimonadaceae bacterium
CAACACGTCGCCGTCCACCAGAAACGGCACCCGCCCCTGCGGATTGAGCGCCTTATAGCTGTCAGCTTTTTGCTCACTGACCCCTGGCTTCAAATTGATTGATGCGTGCTCATACGCCAAACCTTTAAGGCCGAGCGCAATTCGCACACGGAAGGCAGCTGATGATCTGAAGTATCCAAAAAGTTTACGCATGCTGGCCCCTAGCCTTCCACTACTGTCTGGTCGATACGGCCAAAGATCGACTGGCCGCTTTCTTCGAACATTTCAATACTAATCCGGTCACCAAACGCCATGAAATTCGTTGTTGGCGCGCCGTTCTGAATTGTTTCGATCATCCGTATCTCAGCAATACAACTGTAGCCAACACCGCCGTCAGAAACATGTTTACCGGGGCCGCCATCAAGTTTATTGGAAACTGTGCCAGAGCCAACAACAGCGCCCGCGCCTAATGGCCGTGTTTTRRYYGMRWRMSSTRMMMGSGYKSYRAWSKYMWWSRYCMTRTYAAYSSSYGCRWSRGRYWKKSCTATNAKYTYMSYKKWAKWKKGTGAGACGAGCGGTAGACTTAGCACTGTATCTGCCCAGGCATCACCCAGCTCATCCGGTGTTACACACACGGGGCTGAAGGCGCTTGAAGGCTTGGATTGGAAAAACCCGAAACCTTTGCCAAGTTCAGCCGGGATAAGACCGCGCAGAGAAATATCATTTACAAGCATCAAGAGTTTGATGTGGGAGCCTGCGTCTTCAACGCTTAC
The DNA here is from genome assembly GCA_016764715.1 of Kordiimonadaceae bacterium. Taxonomy (GTDB): domain Bacteria; phylum Pseudomonadota; class Alphaproteobacteria; order Sphingomonadales; family Kordiimonadaceae; genus Kordiimonas. The sequence goes on from JAESRJ010000293.1 coordinate 753, forward strand.
ACCRAACGGCACATCRTCWGTAATWACGGCGACTTCAGCTTCGAAATCTACGCCCCACCCTGTTGTGGTCGGGAAAACGATATCTTCGCGTGGGCCAAGGAAGGTGTCAGAACCGCCCTGATACATCAGAGGGTCAGTCCAGAAGGATTCTGGGATTTCAACGCCGCGTGCTTTTCGAACGAGCTCAACGTGGTTCACATAAGCCGAGCCATCAGCCCACTGGTAAGCGCGCGGCAGGGGCGAAGCGCAAGTAGCTTCATCAAAAGTTTCGCCAGATTTACCATCAGCGTTCAACGCATCATATAGCGCTTCTAGTTTAGGGGACAGAGTAGCCCATTCATCAATCGCAGCCTGCARSGTTGCAGCGACAGCTGTCGCAGACGTCATACGCTTCAAATCACGGGATACAACAACCAGCTTGCCGTCACGGCCATGCTTCAGGGATGCAAGTTTCATAATCTCTGTCTCTCAAAATATGGCCCAGCCCATACTTTTCAGCATGTAGCCTACAGGGCAATTCCTAATTATTCATCGTTATCCGCGCTGGGGCCCGGCTTAAACTCACCGCGCCCATGCAGCCATTCGGCATGCTTTGGCGCTTTTTTGGTGCGGGACCATTCTTCCAGCATTGCGGGGGCAACACGCTTCAACTCTTTCAACATTCCCGGCTTYGCSGTATTRGCCGCAAGYTCWAGCCKRTGGCCRTTCGGGTCRAAGAAATARATYGAYTTAAAWATCGTRTGGTCKGTWGGRCCAAGYACWTCAATRCCMGCAGCTTCTAAGCGGTCTTTAGCTGCRAGCAAAACATCCATGCTCTCTACTTCAAAAGCGATATGYTGCACCCATTCGGGTGTATTWCCGTCACGGCCCATCTCTGGTTGTTCCGGCAGTTCGAAGAAAGCAAGAACGTTACCGTTCCCTGCATCGAGGAATAGATGCATATAAGGRTCATACGCCCCTGTTGARGGCACATGGTCTTCCGCTATCGCCAGCTGGAAATCCATATCCAGATGCTTCTGGTAAAACTCAACGGTCTCCYTGGCATCTTTACAGCGGTAGGCTACATGGTGAATACGCTTGAGTTCCATAACCAGTAAYACCCTTCCCAATCGCCGCGATTAAGCAGCGCCTTTTTCAACTTTGAGCACACCCCGTGTGATTTGATCGCGTTCAATGCTTTCAAACAAGGCCTTAAAATTGCCTTCGCCAAAGCCCTCATCCTGCTTGCGCTGGATGAATTCAAAGAAAACTGGACCTAACGCCGCTTCTGAGAAAATCTGCAATAGCAAACGCGGCTCCCCGCCATCTGTGCTGCCGTCTAGAAGGATACCACGGGTTTTGAACTCAGCCGTTGGCTCACCGTGGCCAGGAAGGCGTTCTTCAAGCATCTCATAGTAGGTGTCCGGCGGCGCTGTCATGAACTTAACGCCTTGTGCTTTCAATCGGTCCCAGCACTCAAGCAGGTTATCACAAGAGAAGGCAATGTGCTGAATGCCCTCGCCGTTATACTCCATAAGGAATTCTTCAATTTGACCGCTGCTGCCGGCGCTTTCTTCGTTCAGTGGGATACGGATCAAACCATCTGGCGCTGACATCGCTTTGGAAACCAAACCAGTGTATTCGCCTTTGATATCGAAATAGCGGATTTCCCTGAAGTTAAAGAATTTCTCGTAGAAATTCGCCCAGTGACCCATCCGGCCCCGATACACATTATGTGTTAGGTGGTCGATCACGTTGAAACCACAGCCTACAGGGTTCCGGTCAACGCCTTCGAAAAATTCAAAATCGATGTCGTAAATGCTGKTGCCKTCACCGAAGCGGTCGATCAGATAAAGTGCCGCRCCGCCAATGCCTTTAATSGCAGGCARATGCAGYTCCATTGGGCCTGTTTCAACATTCACGGGCTGTGCGCCAAGTTCAAGCGCCCGGCTATAAGCCAGTCGGCTGTCTTTAACGCGGAACGCCATACCGCAAGCTGATGGGCCRTGYTCTTCWGCGTAAAAAGCSGCTGCACAGTTYTTCTGRTAGTTAGCGATGAARTTAATGTCGCCCTGACGCCATAGTGTCACATCTTTKGAACGGTGCTTGGCAACGGCAGTGAAACCCATGGCTTCGAAAACAGGCTCAAGGATACCTTTTTCAAGTGCTGTGAATTCCACAAATTCGAAACCGCAAAGTCCCATTGGGTTTTCAAACAAATCGGCCATCTGCCACAACTCCTATAATTTCAGTATTTAGTTCGTCCTATGTACATAAGCACAAACTGCTAGTAAGACTTCTCCAGCTGGTCACTTGCAGACACAATAGTTTCAAAAGAAACTAATTGCAAGCATAGGAAACAAAAAACATGACAGACGACGCTAATAAGACCCTAGTTCTACCGAATTTCCTGCCTTACAAGCTTGCTGTTCTGTCCAATAGAATAAGCCGCGGCATCGCCGACCAGTATGAAGAACGTTTCCAGCTAACCGTTCCAGAATGGCGCGTTATGGCAGTTTTGGGAGGTGAGCCAGATCTTTCCGCCAGCCAAGTCGCTGACCGCACTGCCATGGACAAAGTAGCCGTGTCACGGGCTGTGAAAGGGCTTATGAAAGCGGATCGTCTGCTTAGGCATTTCTCCGCCACTGACAAACGTCGTTCAGTGCTAAAACTATCCGACTCCGGTGAAGTAATTTACGCTCAGGTGGTTCCAATTGCTATAGACTATGAAGATGCAATTTTGAATGAACTGACCAAAGAAGAGCAATCTCAACTCAATGTTTTGCTAAATAAACTACAGGACATTGAGATCAACACAGCACACCCAGTTTAAAAAGAAGCCTTAATCGCTAAGAAACGCGTTTGCCAATCCTGAGTGTCGTCTGCCAGAAGAACCGAAAGTAACAATCTCGCTTTRCGGCTTTTGATGTTACCAGCAGGTACCAAACCCCGCTTGATTAAATCGATCTCGGCCCCTTYGTATCCGTAGGTRTTTTCAAAKACGGGCCCGCTAGGACACCTRCTGGTGAAGATCACAGGGATTGTTTTTGAAACATGTTCTGCAGCCTCTGCCCAGGCTTCAGAAAGGTGCCCTGCTCCAAGGGCCTCGATAACAAGACCCTTGTACCCCAAGCTGATAACTTGTTCCAATATTCGAAGGTCGAACTCCGCACCTGCTTGCAGCAAAGCAACCGGAGGCAACTCGCTTACAGCAGCTGCAATACCAATGGGCATTTGCTGGTCGTGCACATCCAAATACAGCACACCCTCGGAGATGCGGCCAACTGGACCACGATCCGCCGACTGAAAAGAGGCCAAGCTGCTAGTGTGAGATTTAACGACCAGCCACGGATCATGCACCTCACCGTTCATCACCACATACACCCCGCCTTCAACACCGCACGCTGTCAGGACGGCATTATACATATTACTTGGGCCGTCAGCCCCGAGTTGCTCCGGCGTGCGCATAGCACCGGTAAAAATAAGAGGTTTATCACCCGTATAAATCAGGCTGGCAAGAAAGGAGGTTTCTTCCAGCGTATCGGTTCCTTGCGTTACGACGATGCCATCACACTGCGCAGAAGAAGCCTTTTCGCACAGTGCTTTTATTTGGGTAAAACTCAGGTTGGCGCTGGCAATCATCGCAAACGTTTCAGCAAAGATATCCGCCAAACCATCCAGTCCTGGAACCGCAGCAACCAGTTCAGCAGCGCCAAGCGACGGCACCGCGCCATTCGCGGAAGGCGTCATGGCTATAGTCCCGCCAAGGGCGTAAACCTGAATTTTTGGCAATCCGGTCATCTCTATCTTTCAAACGGTATTCTAGTCGCCAAGGGCCTCTTCCGCACTTACGTAGTTCAGATTCTGATCGCGCGCAACTGCTTCATAAGTCACCTTGCCTTCGCACACATTCAAACCTTCRCGCAAGTGTTTGTCGTCACTAAGAGCCTGTTTCCAACCCTTGTTCGCAATCGCGACAGCGTGGCGCAGAGTGGCGTTATTCAGCGCCAACGTTGAGGTGCGGGCTACGCCGCCCGGCATGTTTGCCACGCAGTAATGCACTACTTCATCGATAATATATGTTGGGTCTTCGTGCGTTGTAGCTTTCGACGTCTCAAAACAGCCTCCCTGATCGATCGCAACATCCACAAGCACGCTGCCGCGCTTCATCCGRGAAATCATATCMCGTGTTACYAGCTTKGGMGCYGCKGCMCCYGGGATCAAYACAGCACCAACSGTWAGGTCAGAASCGACAACATGYTCYTCSACWGCGYCYTGMGTKGARTARACAGTTTTAATCCKGCCTTGRAAAATATCRTCWAGCTGCTGCATRCGGCGAATTGACCGRTCRAGGATRGTCACGTCCGCGCCCATGCCAACGGCCATACGGGCAGCGTTCGTGCCAACAACGCCGCCGCCAATGATCACAACTTTAGCAGCCTCGACGCCCGGCACCCCTCCAAGCAGCATACCGCGGCCACCTTGACTCATTTCCAAGCAGTGTGCGCCCGCCTGTATCGACATGCGGCCCGCAACCTCGGACATAGGTGCCAACAGTGGCAACCCGTTATGGTCATCCGTAACAGTTTCGTAGGCAATCGCGAYAGAACCAGAGTTGATYAGGCCYTGTGTTTGCTTRGCGTCAGGTGCSAGGTGAAGRTAYGTATAAAGGATCTGGCCCKGTCGYAGCATATCAATCTCGGTTGCCTGCGGTTCTTTCACTTTCACAATCATATCTGCTGCTGCGAAAATCTCTGCAGCCGTATCAAGGATCTTGGCCCCAACAGATTTATACATGGCGTCTGTAAAACCAATTTCGAAACCCGCGGCGGTTTGAACAACAACCTGATGGCCATTCTCAACCAGTTCGCGYACCGACGCAGGCGTTAGACCCACACGGTATTCACGGTTCTTAATCTCTTTTGGTACGCCTACTAGCATTATGCTCTCCTGAATCGGTGGTTCGTCAGCCTAAGGGGCCGAGCGACTGTAATTGATCGTAATTTACAGAGAAACCATTCGAATGTCCTTGCAAAGGCTGCCTACGTTGCGTTAGTTTTTGCAAGAATATTGCGTTTATGGAAACTAATCGGAATTAATTGCCGTGATTAAACTAAATAGAATAGATCTTGCCATATTGGAAGAACTCCAAAAAGACGGCAAACTCTCCAATGTAGATCTGGCATCACGAATCGGTCTATCCGAGTCGGCTTGCCTACGCCGTGTGAAGAACCTTCAGGATAAGGGCGCAATCACCCATTACGCGGCGCACTTGAATGCAGCAGCGGTGGGCCTACCGGGGACGGTGTTCGTTCGGGTTTCGCTTGAGAAGCAACAAGAAGAGAAGCTCAACACGTTTGAAGAGGCCGTAAAGCACGTGCCTGAAGTAATGGAGTGTTACTTGATGGGCGGCGACGTAGATTATATGATCCGCGTAGTAGTGAGCGACGCCCCTGACTATGAGCGCGTGCATAACATATTGACCCGCCTACCCGGGGTGGACCGAGTACATTCCAGCTTCGCGCTCAGGACAGTACTGAAACGCACACGGTTACCAATTCAATTAGACTAAAGCCTTAGGATGAGATTGCCGGTAGATTTTTTCAAAGAAAAGCATCTAGCAATTGTCCAACAATTTTAATTCCACTGGCAGGCCTACTCTTCAATTTTTTCTGTCAACTCCAACACACCCGAAAAATTTGGTACCGATGATAGAGTTATATCACCTACGATAATGCCCTCTTCAAAGGACCCTACGAAAAGCATATCCAAATTTCTTGAGGGAATAGAGAATGTAATCTCAGGCAAACTTATTTTCAAATTCTTTACCGGGTTGAAAACAGGCTTATCACTGGCTAAAAAATCGATACTAGCAGTCCAATTTTCTTCGTTTTTTTGGAAGGCGCGTGAGCATAGGGCCGTTCTCGGTTCGATTTTAGTAGCGCCTACTTACATATCACCGTACTTGTGTTGCAAGATAGCGAGCGCAGCCACCGGTGCAGTTTCAGTTCTCAGAATTCGTGAACCTAAAGCGACGATCTGAAAATCATTGCATTGCGCCCAGTCAATCTCATTTTCTGAGAATCCACCTTCCGGTCCTACTACTAACATTACGTTGTTTACCGCAATAGATTGGGGAAGCACATCAGAGCCGCTTGGTTCTAACATCCATTTATT
>JAESRJ010000294.1 GCA_016764715.1 Kordiimonadaceae bacterium
ACTGGTAAATAGTGCCGTAAAATAGCGATAAATCATTTCTTTACCGTTCGCTGACTTAAGATATCTATCGTTTCCGTAAGTAGCTTTACACGCTTCTCGTCCTGTTCATTTGCCAATCGCTGTTGCAATCGTTGTAAATGGTCTCCAATGCCAGCTTTGTACTGCTTAAGCACATTGGTTGCGACCTGGAAAGTTTGTGGATCTGAAGACGATACCATGTTGATTAACTTAGGAATCGCACTTTTTAGTTGATATTTCGTAACAAAAATTGCAGCAAAGTGTGCAACACTTCCTGCGCTTTGACCTGGTGCGCAGTATTACGGCTTTCAACCAGGGTGATAGCGCGGCCAATTGTTGCGCGGTCAGAGGCCAGCACGCCTTCAACTAAATCCGTAACACTGATGTCCTTTAAGGAATTTGCCACAATGTCTCACTCTGTCTCAAGGCTGTACCCGAGGTTCGCGGCGAGCTTACCCAGCATTTCTTCTGCCGCTTCCGTAAGCACTGTACCGGGCGGGAATATCGATTCTGCCCCTGCTTTGTAGAGTGCGTCATAATCTTGCGGGGGGATAACGCCGCCTGCGACAACCATAATGTCGCCACGACCTAGCTTAACCAGCGCTTCTTTCAAAGCGGGCACAAGTGTCAAATGGCCTGCAGCCAACGAGGAGGCGCCGATTACATGTACATCATTTTCAACACCCTGACGCGCGACTTCTTCAGGGGTTTGGAACAACGGACCAATATCAACATCAAATCCCAGATCAGCATAACCAGATGCGACGACTTTCTGCCCTCGGTCGTGACCGTCCTGCCCCATTTTTGCAACCAATATGCGCGGGCGGCGACCGTCCTCCTCTGCAAACGCCTCAACAAGTTTATGAATGCGCTTAACTGCTGGATTATTCTTGCCAATTTCGCTTCTATACACGCCAGATACTGCCCTGATTTCCGCCTTGTGACGGCCGTAAACTACTTCCAGTGCGTCCGTAATTTCGCCCACTGTTGCCATTGCCCGCGCCGCATCAATTGCAAGCGCCATCAGATTACCCTCGCCCGAGCGGGCTGCGTCGGTCAAGTTTTTCAGGCATCCGTCTACTGCCGATTGGTCGCGCTCGGCTTTCAGGCGCTTCAGTTTTTCGATCTGTGACGTACGTACTTTACTGTTATCAACTTTCAACACGTCAATGTCTTCGGTCTCGTCGAGCCGATATTTGTTAACGCCGACAACAGTTTGGCGGCCACTATCAATCCGCGCTTGTGTACGCGCAGCTGCGTCTTCAATTCTTAGTTTCGGAATGCCGGCTTCAATGGCTTTTGCCATACCGCCCTGCTCTTCCACTTCCTGAATGTGTTTCCAGGCTTTTTCAGCGAGCTCTGCTGTTAGCTTCTCAACATAATAGCTGCCGCCCCAGGGGTCGATTACGCGGTTGGTGCCGGTCTCTTGTTGAATGAAAATCTGGGTGTTCCGGGCAATGCGTGCAGAGAAATCTGTTGGCAAAGCCAGTGCTTCATCCAAGGCGTTGGTATGCAGGCTCTGCGTATGGCCTTGCGCTGCGGCAAGCGCTTCAATACAKGTGCGCGGCACGTTRTTRAARACATCCTGCGCCGTWAGCGACCARCCAGASGTYTGGCAGTGYGTGCGCAASGACARGGAYTTTGGRTTTTTCGGATTAAACTGTTTCACCAATTTTGCCCATAACATACGGGCCGCGCGCATCTTGGCGACTTCCATGAAATAATTCATACCAACCGCCCAGAAAAAGCTGAGCCGCGGTGCGAACGCATCGATATCCAAGCCAACAGCAAGCCCAGCTCGAATATATTCTATGCCGTCTGCAAGCGTATAGGCGAGCTCTAGGTCAGCCGTCGCGCCAGCTTCCTGCATATGATAACCGGATATCGAAATGCTGTTATATTTGGGCATATGTTGGCTTGTGTAAGCAAAGATATCGGAGATGATCCGCATGGATGGRGTCGGCGGGAAAATGTATGTATTCCGCACCATGAACTCTTTCAATACGTCGTTTTGAATGGTGCCAGTAAGTTGTTCAGGCTTCACGCCTTGTTCTTCTGCAGCAACGACATAGAGAGCGAGAATTGGTAGCACAGCACCGTTCATTGTCATAGATACAGACATCTGATCCAGCGGAATGCCGTCAAAGAGCGTGCGCATATCATAGATGCTGTCGATGGCAACACCCGCCATGCCTACATCGCCAGTTACGCGTGGGTGGTCGCTATCGTAACCCCGGTGCGTTGCCAAATCGAATGCAACGGACAGGCCTTTTTGACCCGCCGCCAAATTGCGCCGATAGAATGCGTTAGAATCTTCGGCGGTGGAAAAGCCTGCGTACTGACGAATTGTCCACGGGCGGCTAACATACATCGAAGGGTACGGACCACGTAAAAATGGCGCCATGCCGGGCCGCGTATCAAGAAAGTCCAAACCCGCGACATCTTCCGCAGTATAGCGGGACTTTACGGAAATGCCCTCTGGGGTTYTCCAAGGCTCGCTGGACCGTTCAACATAGTTYGCCGTCAGYTCKAGAGGGAYAGATGAGAARTCRGGGATTTTACTCATGATTTCTCTCCTACAGGTCTGGTTTCAATAGCGGAGTACGCCTGCTCTAGTGTTACCAGCACATCACAGCCCATATAAATGAAGCTACGGACACCGGCTGCAATCAAGCCTTCAGTGTTTGATGGCTTGCCTGCGAGATAAATATGTTTCGCCCCTGCCCCTGAAAGCGCAGCAGCCACGACCGCGCCATTGATTTCATACTGTTTATCAGCGCTACAAATAACGGCGATTGTTGCACCGGACGCCTTGAATTCGCCGCATAGAGCCGCCACATCTTCGCCGCCAGCCCCAATCACGGCTTTTATCCCGCCGGCCTCAAAGAAATTTTTGGCGAAACTACTTCGAGAGGTAAAGTCCGCAGCGCTGCCAATATTTGCAACGAAAATGCTGGGACGATCTTTCCCATTTRCAACATAACCGTCGCTAAGAGCCCGCAGCTTTTCAAACTCTTCCGAAGACCGGTGAAACGGCAATGCCTCCACAGTGTCGCCCGCTTCCTTGAACTCAGTGTTTGGAGATGGCATTGCGCCAATATTCTTTAGGTGCGCCTCATCGATATTTGGAAATTCAGAAACACCGGTAAGGGCTTCTTTACGGTTAGCAATATTGGCGCGGCGCTTTGCCCAAGTTGCTTCTATGTCGCTGTGGATTAGACCCGACCGAAGGGCTGCAACAATGCCTCCATCGGTTTCAATTTTCTGGAAGTATTTCCATGCCTTAGCCGCAATATCTGATGTGATTGTTTCAAATGTATAKGAGCCAGCGGAYGGATCAGCAACATTAGAAATRCYACTTTCTTCCTTAAGTACAATYTGGATRTTACGCGCAATACGCCGAGCATGTGCACTAGAGATACCAAGCATGGTATCATGTGGCAGAATACAGATACTATCAGCACCGCCAACGCTAGCGGCAAAACAAGCGGTCGTTGCYCGCAGAATATTAACCCAAGGGTCYTTAATCGAAACCATACGWAGCGAGGTTACAGCATCGATCTTRAAGCTCTCRTCACCGCATCCTGACTGCTTTAAAAKCTGCGCCCACAACAGTCTCGCTGCTCTAAATTTTGCGACGGTTAGGTACAAGTCAGCGTCTGTGGTTAGTGCGAATTGAATTTTGCTGGCCGCTTCTTTCWAGCCTAGCCCTGCGGTTTCCATCGCCCGCAAGTAATAAAGCCCGCTCGCCAGAGCTAGCCCTAGCTCCTGAGCTTCCGTTGCCCCTGCCATATGGTAGGGGCCACCATCTGCTGTAAAGCTAGTTAGATCCCAGCCACTATCCAAAACATCGCGTGTTATCTGAACCGCGTTTTGGCACGCCTTTTCAACCGTTTCCTGCAAACGGCCTGTTTGAGCCAATGTTCCGACGGGGTCTATGCCCAAGGAACCATGCACGTCCTCTTTTGAGTATTTTTTTTCTTTTAGCAGCGCCAACAACGCCTCGCTTGCCGCTTGGTACTCTTCTCCAGGGATAAGCGTCAAGCTAGCCATGTTCAGATGCACATCATCAAGTGCCACCCCAAGCTTTGAAGTGTCGATTCCAGGAACCAAACCCGCGCTTATGCGCAGCGCCACGCCTTGTGCGCCGCCCATCAGGTCTTCTAGGATCGCGTTGTTGGTCTCTTTTGCGTTTGGGTTCCAATGCGGCACTTTAAGTGCTGCTCCGTTGCTGGCACCGGTAGCCCGCGGGCTTAAGCGGGCATTAGCTTTTGTATACAGACCGTTCACGGCAATACCATCATAGGTATGGCTGGTCATGGCCTTGTCAAAATCGCGGCCTYTAAGTGTTTTTTCTACAAGTGAGCGCCACTCAGCTTCCGTTGCTGCTGGAAATTCAGCGGCTAAAGAAAGGCCCTGCTTAGTCATGCGATTTTTTCCTTAACGCTATATCTCAGTTGGATATAGTCTTGATTTTACGACCCACTATTCGCCCGCAACATAGACAGTCACAGGACAAACAGCAAACCCTAAACTGCGCTTAGCATCCGCGCGGCTGCGGCTATTAGGAACACACCAAAAATGATGCTCAGCGCTTTTTTCGGCAGCGCATGGGCGGCTTTCACGCCTAAAGGCGCAAGCACTACGGCTGCTACAGCAACAATTACCATTGACGGCACGTGGATAAACCCCGCCATACCAGCAGGCAACCCAGCAACATTCCAGCCGCCAGCCAAATACCCAAAGCCACCACTGATGCTAATAACCAGACCAGCTAGAGCAGCGGTGCCGACTGCGCGGTGAATTGGTACACTGTAAAGCGTTAAGTACGGGACGGAAAAACTCCCCCCACCTATCCCCATAACCGAAGAGAAAAAGCCAATGATGAGGGGGTTGGTGAAGCGCGGCACACCACCGGGAAGCGTTTCCCCAAACTTAAATTTATCGAGTGGTAACAGCATCTTGATCGCAAGCAACGCAATAAGTGCGGAGAAAAAATAGATTAGTTCGGTTGTTTTAAGCGACTTAGCAAAAAAAGCGCCTGCAAGGGCCCCCAGAGCAATCAAGTACCACCAGTCTTTCACGATGCCCCAATCAACGCCGCCTTTTTTATGGTGCGCATAAACGCTGCTGCTATTAGTCGCGATGATGATTGCCAGCGATGTGCCAATGGCTGCGTGCATCCGCCATTCGTGCTCTATGCCTAGGTCGCCGAACACGGTAAATAACGCTGGTATAGTTACGACACCGCCGCCAATACCAAGTAGACCTGCCATAAAACCAGCCAAAGCCCCGGCCAGAAGTAGCGGCACCAGATGGTCGCTTAAGCCCATAAAAAGTTCAGGCACTAACGCAACTTCCCTTCATACTCGGCGATACGGTCCGCCAATATTTCGACCCCGTTTTCGTCCACCAAAAACCTGCGCCTACCTTCAATTTGAACCCAAACGGCCTTGCCGCCGCCCCAAAACATTTTGTAACATGCTTTTGCTGCAACGCTGAAAAGCGCGTCCTGGGACGCACTTGGCACCGCAACCACGCATGATTTCGCAAACGGGTTCCAGGTTTTATCGTCAAGGTCATAGCGAAACATGACACCGCAGAGATCAGGCCGCGTATAGTCAGGCAGCTGCTCAAGAGTAAGCCAAATACACTGGAAATAGCTGCAATCYYCAGGYCTYTTGTTGTAAATACCGCAACCGCCGCCTACCCGCTGATGCTTACACTGATCACCCGCAGGCTTTTCGTATTTAGGAAATTCCACAAGCAAAGCAGTGCAGCATACAGAACACGCACCGCATTCACGGCCTGCGACTTTTTCGCCAAGTGTCTTAACCGGATTAACTCCCCTAGTGGATTTACGCCTTTATAGAGACTAAACCGCGTCTATGCACACTCAATTTTGGGGAAAACCCAACCACCTTGTAACAGCTTGTGTCCAGGTGACCGAGACTAAGACGGCTATATCAAACGGCCGGTCGGGTCAAATTCTTCAATGTGTTCCTGGGGCAGCGTTACCACGGCTTCAGTGCCGACCCCTTTTTCGGATGAAATACTGAATGTTCCRGACACCCGCGTGACAAAACCCTCAACCAAACTAAGTCCCAGGCCACTTCCGCCTGCACGTCGCTGATACTCGGAGCTTACCTGCACAAATTGTTGTTGGGCCACTTTTAGCTCTCCGGCGCTCATCCCTATCCCRGTATCGGAGATTTTGATCACACAGCCGCCCTTAGATGACGCACGCAGCTYAACGGTCACTCGGCCAAATTCCTCGTTGAACTTCATTGCGTTAGARATCAAATTGATCAAAATTTGTTTAAGTAACAGCTTGTCACTCCGGATAATGACAGGTTCCAAATCCGTAACGACTTTCAAATGTTTTTCCCGCGATTCATGCTCAAGCAATTTAAGGGACTGTTCAATCACTTCGCTAGCATCGAACGTCGTGACATTTACTTCAACCTTACCGGCCTCCAATTTGGATAAATCCAGTATGTCGCCGATTAAAGTCAACAAATGTCTGCCACTGGTTTGGATATCCCCGACATATTCTTCGATTTTGCTCATTGAAAGCTTAGAGCGCTGCGAAACAATAAAGTCAGAAAAACCGATTATGGCGTTAAGTGGTGTTCGCAATTCGTGGCTCATCACAGCTAAAAATTTCGATTNNTGGTGNGTRTTARWTCKTYYRYYYWYGCAAGTGAACATTTGCAACATGTCGATGGTGTGATGATCGGTCGTGAAATTTATAATTCACCTTATATGTTAGCTGAGGCCGACCAACAAATTTATCAGCAAAAACAACCTGTCCCGGCTGGGGGGCGACAACTTGGGCCCCACTCGCGGTTTGAATGGTAATCCCTTTATGGGTCAGGCCACTTTTT
>JAESRJ010000295.1 GCA_016764715.1 Kordiimonadaceae bacterium
GCTCATAATCCAAATACGGTACAAGACCTTGACCCGGCGGCCCCGGCCCGTGTGCGTTTGGCTTATGACGAATTGCTTGCCAATCAATTGGCCTTGGGCTTGGTTCGGCGGGGCATGCGCCGCGCCAAGGGATTGGCTACGGTGGGCGATGGTCGTTTGCGCCAAAAAGTCATCCAGGCCCTTCCTTTTCAGCTTACGCAAAGCCAAGAAACAGCCTTAGCCGAAATCATCTTAGACATGGAAACCAACGTGCGTATGTTGCGCTTGTTGCAAGGCGATGTTGGGTCGGGTAAAACCATTGTGGCGTTGTTGGCGGCCTTGGCGGCGGTTGAAGCAGGTGGTCAGGCTGTCATAATGGCCCCGACAGAGATCTTGGCGCGTCAGCACTTGAAAACCATAGAACCCCTGTGCCACGCGGTCGGCATCAACACCGCCGTCTTAACCGGACGCGAAAAAGGCAAAGCCCGCGCGGCTATTCTTGAAGGTCTGAAAAGCGGGGGCTTGCACATTGCCGTCGGTACCCATGCTTTGTTCCAATCGGAAGTCGAATTCAAAGACCTTAAAATGGCYGTGATCGACGAACAACATAAATTTGGTGTTCATCAACGCTTGGAACTTGCCAACAAGGGGCCAGCCGTGGACGTTTTGGTCATGACTGCAACACCAATCCCACGAACCTTGATGTTGACCGCATACGGCGATATGGACGTATCGCGATTGTTGGACAAGCCCGCCGGCCGTCAACCCATCGACACCCGCGTTTTGCCATCATCAAAATTGGCCTCGGTGGCTGAACGCCTGACCGTCAAACTTGCCGAAGGGGCCAGGGTCTATTGGGTGTGTCCATTGATTGAGGAAAGCGAAAAGCTGGACTTGGCCGCCGCCGAAGATCGCTTTGTTCACTTAAAAGCCATGTTCGGCGAAGACAATGTTGGCATGGTGCATGGCCGCATGAAGGGCAAAGAAAAAGACGCTGTGATGCAGCAGTTTGCATCGGGTGAGATCAGCGTGCTGGTATCCACCACGGTGATCGAAGTGGGCGTTGATGTACCAGAAGCCACCATTATCGTGATCGAACATGCTGAGCGCTTTGGTTTGGCACAGCTGCACCAGCTGCGCGGCCGAGTGGGGCGCGGCAGCGGTAAATCCAGCTGCATGCTGCTGTGGGCACCCGACGCCGGGCAGATCGCCCGCTCGCGCCTTAAGATTATGCGCGAAACCGAAGACGGCTTTGTGATTGCTGAAGAAGACCTGAAGCTGCGCGGCGGCGGCGAGATATTGGGCACCAAGCAAAGCGGCCTGCCGGAACTCAGCATGGTCGACTATAACGAGCACGCCGACCTGATCGAGTTGGCCCGCGACGACGCGCGCTATATCATCAACCAAGACCCCGAGCTAAAAGGCAAGCGCGGCCAAGCCCTGCGGCACCTGCTGTATTTATTCGACCGGGATGAGGGCGTGAGGTTGATGCAATCGGGGTAGTCTTTACTATTGCGCTTAAGTAAAGAATTCGTTATCTTTACTATAGTGGAAATGTAAAGGAAATTAGCATGCCAAAAATCAGTGCCAAACGGCAAATTACCTTGCCTGTCAGCCAGTGTGCTGCGCTGGGGATTGAGCCGGGGGATGAAGTGGAAAGCTATGTTGCGAACGGCCATATTACCATTATCAAAAAGGTTAAAGGCGCGGCGAGCGGTATTCTTAAGAATGTTAAGTCTGTGGCCGCGATGACAGACGAGCAATCCTTGCAAAGCGCCCTTAAGTGATCGCCATTGATACCAATGTGCTGCTTCGCTATTTGCTGCAAGATGACGCCAGCCAAGCTGCCAAAGCACAGCGCCTGATCACAGGGCATGAACGCGTGCTTGTTACTGATGTTGTGCTGGTTGAAACCATCTGGACCCTGCGCGGCAAAAAATACGCGTTGGATAAAGAGGCACTTGTGGCTGTGCTGATGGCCTTATTTGAGGAAGCAAACATCCGGTTCGAAAATGGCCAAACAGTGTGGAAGGCCCTTGGGGATTACCGCGCGGCAAAAGCTGTGCGCGGCAAAGAAGCCGATTTCGCCGATGCATTGATTATTGCCAAAGCCAAATGGCTGGCTGGCGCAGAGGGCGAAGCCTTTGGCGGTGTCTACACATTCGATAAAGCCGCGCAAACATTGCCCGGCGCAAAAGTCCCATAGTACGTAATTGAATAATTAAGTACTATGCCCCCAGAACTCCAGTTTCTTTAGTCCAGCTTGGTGCCGTTTTCACCTTCGACTTTTTTGATCTCGGAAATAGCGATTATTAGATTTGCTGGAGCTAAAAAGCCTGCCCAGCCAATTCTGACAGCGAGAAAACTAAACGTCAGTAATGTTATTCCGTAGATATCAGAGAGATAAATTTCAGGTGTTATAGATGTAGTGGGAAACAATAAGCTTTCGTATGAAAGGTGTTCCCATAAATGCCAGCCTATAAAGGGAATTGGCATGATAAACATAGGAACAAATAATGGAAATAAGTAATCAGAAATTCCGCCTTTACTAATATGAGCTAATTTTATGATCTCTTTGCTGCCTGAAAGAGCAACCCCCGTAGCGCTCGATGAAATGGCTAGGCCTAAAAAGATAATAGAAAAAATTGAGGCGAAACTTGGCGATAACTCGTCTAACTGGTTTCCTAAAAAAAGAAAAACGAGGACTGCTAACAAGGTATCCAGAATCAGGAACTTTGTAAAAACCAACCGATACCCTGGTTTTGTGCCATAACCAAATACCCACCATTTCCAAAACGATGGCCATTTTACTGTTTCACTATCTGTTTCTGATGTTCTCATAAATACTTCGGGCATACTCTAGAAATGAGCGCGGCTGCGCAGTTGTTTCGTCAGAGACGTCTTTCCTTAAAAGGTTTTTTCCTAAGGAAAGGCGCTTGTGCTTTCTGCTGCCATGAGGAATTAATAAAGCACCTGCATCGTCACCGGTACTGGCAGACGAGCGTATTATCTCGATCATAGTATCCTTATCCATATTTGTACCGGTAGTTTGGGTTCTTGTCGATTCACCGTTAATCGCCGTAGTATATTTTTTGATGTCTCTCGCCATTTGAGCAGTATCAAATATGTTTTTTCGCTTAACATCAAAAAAGAATCGCCGCACTAAATTTGCATTCTTAATTTCGAATATAAGTGAATTTGGATTTTTGATTGGCGTAATCATTACGCGATAATCAAGCCCTGACTTTCTCTGATAATTTAATATCCAGTTGGCAATTCGTCTTGGAATTTGGTTCAGGTCTTTTGTGTAGCTATTATTATGTTCAACAACTAGCAGTGATATTTCATGATCCAAGATTACTCTAGTGTGTAATATGTCGGTATGTTCTAGCTCAATGTATTCTTCGTTGACATCTAGTTCCTCGGTGACTTTCTTGCCTCGCCGCGCAATTTGAAAGTAACAGCCATTTTTGTCCACGTTCTCAAAATGCGTCACAAAATGAATTGTGCGACGGTCGGAATTCGAGTTTGGAAAGTGTCGTGTTGCGTCCCGTAAAATTTTGTTCGCGCCTGGCCATTTTAATAAAATGTCCGTTTGGTTTTGGAAAATTTCAATTCTAAAAAAATGCAATACAGCCATGCGCGGGTGTCTCCTATTTTCTAATATTTAGTGTATTTATGTAATTATAAATAGATTTCGTCAACTGGACGCAGCAAAAGAACAAATGACGGCAATAACTATACTACCAATAGGTGAATGTAGTTGTGCTAGTGTATTTATATGAGCTATTAAAACGAATGGTATTGCATAGAGGAAAAATGGGAGAAAACCGTGCAACTTAGTGATGTTCAATTTGCAGCCTTAATTGGTGCCGCCGCCACGATCACTGCGGCCTGGATTAACAGTCGTACTCCAAAGAAGGAAGTCGATAAGCCGAGTAAGAAGAAAAACTCAAATATGTCGGTGTTAGCTTTAGGTTTTGCACTTACAAGTTTGTTTATTGGAGTTTTTTCATTCACTGAAACTTTGAATCAGCAGGTAATTGTTAAAAAGAAAATGATTGAAATAAATACTGTGACTACTGATGGAGTTCAAACAAAAGGCGAGGGCATTCATGAAATTTATCTTGCTGCGAATTCKCNNMWTYAARWGSSWYTWTSWANAKAMSWSAASRRTNMWTRCCMMWYWRRTSGYASASSAAWANYTRCTTGGNCTKANNTYATWAMWACTAAGTCAGATAATAATTTATATGCAGGAAGAGACGCTTTATATGCAATTAACGCGGAAGTTGAAGGCGATAAAGTGTTTATGCATTTAAGAGGCCAAAAAAATGCAGAAGCGTACGCCTATGTTCAGGTGCTTGTTCTTTGTAGCAGGCTAGAATAAAGCGTAGTTTAATATTGGGCCAGTACAACTTGGATTTGCTCTCGTTGCCGACTTTTCTCTGCCTTCCAGACCTACCAGCGGGAGCTGGCGCGCGTAAGGGAATATCTAGATGAGGGATTTGAAGAAGCCCCCAAGTAGGAAATGTTTGGGCTTAAACAGCATTGAGGGGAAATTGGGATGAGGAAAATACTTTGTGGTTTGGCTGTGGTTGGCAGCTTGCTTGTGGCTCCAGTTTCGGCGAATGCTTTTGCGGTGACACAGGACGCGGCGGCTGAAGCACCGATGATGAAAGCGGACGCCAAAGATGTGGGCTCGGTCGACGGTATTATGGCGGCGATTTACGATGTGATTTCTGGCCCAATAGGCGAGGTGCGGGATTGGGACCGGATGCGGGGGCTATTTATACCCGGTGGCAGGCTTATCCCCAATACGCCGAATGGGCCGATTATTTTTAGCGTTGATGACTATATAGCGCGCACGGATAAGGCTTTTACCGATAACGGTTTTTTCGAAGTTGAGCTTTCGCGTAAAAGCGAGCGCTACGGCAATATTGTGCATGTGTTCAGCACCTACGCCGCGCGGCGCACGCCGGACGGCGATGTTTTCGCGCGCGGAATCAACAGCTTTCAATTGGTGTATAAAGACGAGCGCTGGTGGATTGTGAATATTTTCTGGCAGGGCGAGACGCCTGATACCCCGATCCCGGCTGAGTACCTGAAGTAACGCACCTAACGGAATTCACGCTAGGTGTTGGCATTAGCGGTTTATTCTGCGATGGGCCAATAGACCTCCGTGCGCCAATCCTTGACGTCGGGGTGCTCTGAGGGGTCCGTGACATACGTTTCCCACGGTGGGCCTGCTTTTTGGTGGCCGTTGTCTTCTATCCAGCGCTCAATCGATGCGTTTGTAGCCGGCAGTTGGTCATACGCGCCGTGATGAACAGCAAAAGCCACAGGGCCAGCCTGCAAAAAGCCGGCCTCAATGTCGCCATCACGGGCTGCGGGCTGTTGCAGGGGGATGGCGCAGTCGATGGTCCAGAGCCCGGTGCCAGGTGCAACATAGCGCGCCGTAGGCTGGCCTGCCATTGCGAGGCCGTTCTTCATACAGTGACCGAAAATTTTACTGAAGCATTCAGCAAACAACGGCTGTATTTTGCTGACTTCAACCCGGCGCCGGATAAAGAGGATAGGTTGGGCTTCTATCTCTTTTCGGGTGATGCTTAGCTGTGACATGGGGTTGCTCCTTGAATGTGCGGAATAAGGTTCCGGTGTTTGGCTGTGATGAAGCTTTAGGCACGGCCCTGCGGTACTGACGATATGCTGGTGTGTGGCTGACCCGAGTTCCTCTGCGCGGTTTAGGGCATTGGTACGGTACTGACTAGGCGAGCAACCGTAAGCCCGGCGAAAAGCGCGGGTGAATACTTCGTTGCTGTTGAAGCCGTTTTCCGAGGCAAGCGTTAGCAGGCTTTTTTGGGGATGGTCACTGTGCTCGCAAATAAGTTCAGCTGCAATACGGTCAAGACGTAGGCGTAAGATGTGCTTCTTGGGGCTTTCCCCCATATGGCGGCAAAATTCCCTGTGCAGATGAAACTTCGACCAGCCGCTGCGCGCTGCAAGGGCATCCAGCGATTGCTCTTCATCGAGACTTGAGTATGCCCGCTTCATCAGCTCAAATATATCGCCCTTTGGTATGGTCWTGGGCGGAGCGTAGCGTATATGTGTTTTGGCTGCTTGATGTTTCTTGCTTTTGACGGGGTCTGCGTTTTAATGGGCTGGGACTTTTAATCGAGCTGGGCAACCTTACCTATACATCCCGCTGCTTTCTACTTTATAGGAGCCCGCTATGATCGGCCATTTGTTTGTATTCGCGACTATCACCCCGAAACCTGAGTTTTTTGAGGACGCGCAAGCCGCGATAGCAGGTATTGTCCCTGATACGCGCAAGGAGGTGGGCTGCTTCCAGTTTGTATTACACGCAAATACGGAGGAGGGCTGCCTGTACCTGTATGAGGAATGGCAGGACCAGGCCGCGCTGGCTAGACATTATACCATGCCCTATGTGGGCGCTGTGTTTCTGAAGTATCAGGAATGGCTTGCCGTGCCGGTGGATATCAAGAAGTTCAGCAAGCTGCTTTAGGTATGGAGGGCCGCGAGGGACTTGGACGTGGTCAGGATGATGCTGGCATTTTTCCGGGTGCGTGCGATCGCCAGTGCGCCTTCGAGCGCGGATAAGATGAGCTCGGCCTCATCGTGGGATGGCTTGCCGGTTAGGCGTTCAAGATGGCCTTCGATGGTTTTCATCCAAAGATCAAAACCAGTTTTGCAGGCCGCGCTTAGGGCCTCATTATCGGGTGCGGTTTCCAGGGCGATGGTGGTAAGGGGGCAGCCTGCTTTGAATTTTGATTTCACCAGATCATCAACGGTTAGCTGGCCGATCTTTACCACGTAGTCAGCGGCGCTTGTTGCTGCTGTTCCAGCGTCGTCCAATTGTTTTTTGAAGACGTCTGCCGTGAGTTTAATCGCGGCGACC
>JAESRJ010000296.1 GCA_016764715.1 Kordiimonadaceae bacterium
CGGCCTATACCGAGCGCTATTTGGGCCATCCGGACGCAGAAGGTGATGTTTACGCTAACTCTTCAGTGTTTAAATATGTTGACGGCTTCAAGGGTGACTTGTTGCTGATCCACGGCATGGCGGACGACAATGTCTTTTTCGATAATACGGTTAAGCTGATGGCAACACTTCAGAATGCAGGAAAACCCTTCGAGTTGATGACGTACCCTGGCAAAAAGCATGGTATTCGCGGTGAGGCTACGCGGGCGCATTTATGGAATTTGGCGCTAGATTTCTTTAGCCGAAAGCTCAAATAGAATAGGGTACTTGGGTTGGTTTTCAAAGGGGCTGAACCGTAGAATGGTTCGGCCYYTTTATTTGGAATTTGCTYAAAATYTGTCGYCTCAGGCCCGCCCTTTTCCCCTTAAGCAGGCTGCTCGAGGTCGTTCTRTTTGCATGGGCCTGTAGTATGCTGTGTCTATCTAGCACGGTGTGGTCTGTTCTGGTGGGGCAGTGCCTCGTTAGCTTTGATATGCCTGATTGTATGATGGCTACGACTATCCTTGTACCGAAAACATTGCCTGCACATTAAGGCTGTGTTAACAAAATATAGTACAGTTTAATTGGCGCATGGTTATGTTCCGACAGCAGCCATCTGCATAAAACGTCATAGGGGAGTGTAAGATGAAGAAGTTTTTCAAAATTTTGGGGTCGATCATTGCGCTGATTATCATAGTGCCGATCTCGGTGGGCCTGATACTTACGGCATTTGCGACGGAGGCACCGGCACCAGGGGCTATGGTTAGTGTTGGCGGCCATAAACTTCATATCAATTGCACAGGCCAGGTCACTGATTTGCCGACGGTCATCATAGAGTCAGGGGCAGGGACGCAATCTACAGCCTATTATTGGTTACAGGAAAAYTTGTCAGAAACAACAAAAGTGTGCAGTTATGACCGAGCGGGCTTGGGGTGGAGTGAAGAAAGCAATCTCGGCAGAGATTCTGAATCAATCGCGCTTCAGCTTCATACCCTTCTTRATAACGCCAACATTAAAAGGCCCTTTGTATTTGCAGGCCATTCCATCGCCGGCATCCATATGCGGGTCTATGTGGAAAAATACCCTAATGAAGTSGCAGGCATAGCGTTTTTGGATGCCAGCCATCCTGATCAAGTTGAAGCCCTCGGGATGGGTGAAAATAGTACGGAGGCCCTGGAAACGCAGGTTTCTGTCCTCAAAGTCCTGATGAACCTTGGTTTAACGCGGCTGTATAACCCTCTAACGGCGGGATTGCCTTTGGATCAGTTCCCTGCAGACGTTGTTGATCAGTTTTTGTCCAAGTCYCAYGAYCCWGATATYMTTTCTGCRGCMATGGCTGAGATGGCTGATATCAACGGCGCRATGGATCAAGCCCGTAAAACACGTAGTTTCGGGTCCATGCCCATTGTTGTGATAACGGCCGCACAGCCAATCGGGGAGGGTGTTCTTCCTGATGGGCTTGACCCAACCGCCTTCCAGGAGAGCTGGTTTACGCTCCAACGTGATATCGCCGGTTTGTCGTCGGATAGCAAACATGTGTTGATCAAATCCGCCACCCATATGTCTCTGGTGACYGAYAAGCGAAATGCAGATGAAGCCGCGGGTTATGTCAGGGAAATTCTGACAAAAAGCAAGAAACTCGCCATGCTTACTGAGTGACGGTGCAAAGACTTCTGTTGKGATGGCMGTGAAGGAGTGTTGGCGAGTACCGAGAGGCTGCTTTTGAGTGATCAAGCTAGTAACGGCGATACTCGCATAAGTAACAGTTGTTGTCGCCGTTAGTAAAAGTTGCAAGTGAAAGGGTTGTAGCTCCGATTTTCTGGACTATATAGTCTATTAAGTACTCGTCACAGAGCGTGGARGCCGCTTAAAGGCTGCTGAAATGTAGAGTACGACTATATCGTTTATGTTCCTGATGCTGAGCTTTCCCCTTCCCCCCTTTCCCGCTCACGTCGGGAACATAGACGAAATTAAAATGGCTGGAGAGTAGTATCTCTCCAGCCATTTTTAATGTGAACTGATATTTATAGACTAATGAAAATGGCCCCTGCTATTGTAAGCAGGGACCAACTCTCCGCATTCGCTCCTGTTGACACCAGATAAAACTGCGAATGCAGAAATTTCGGACCGGTAATTACAGGTGCTAGGGTATCTATTTAATTATCTACCCTGGCACCTGTAGCCGAAATTACTCAATTATATTCAGTCGTTATGAAAAAAAAGCCCGATATTCACAACGATCAGTGTCTGCCACTTTTTCTAAATCAGCATATCAACTGAAGCCTATCATGCCGCAGGTTGTATATTTTATAAATCGATAAAAATAGATCAGAGAAATCGCTAAAATCGATAAAAGAGCATCTCAAAATTTAGGAAAAYTTTAAATCACAGGCCCAATAACCTACTTTATCGCTCAGACTGCCGAAAAAGCCCTTTCACCAGTCAGAAAAATCGCTACGGTGCGGGGAAATTTCAATCAACAATCACCGGGCGTCGCACGGCAGGACACTAGATGGCATTTGAACAAGAAATCGACAGACGGCGCACGTTTGCCATTATTGCGCACMCTGATGCAGGTAAAACCACGCTGACTGAGAAACTTCTGTTGTTTGGCGGCGCCATTCAGATGGCCGGTGAGGTGAAAGCCAAAGGCGCACGTCGCCGTGCCCGGTCTGATTGGATGAAGGTWGARCAGGAACGCGGCATTTCAGTTGCGTCTTCTGTMATGACTTTTGATTATGAAGGCAAAACCTTCAATTTGCTGGATACACCAGGGCACGAAGATTTTTCCGAGGATACCTACCGGACCCTCTCKGCTGTMGACAGCGCMGTGATGGTGCTTGACGGYGCCAAAGGTATCGAACGGCAAACGCTCAAGTTATTTGAGGTGTGTCGCTTGCGGGATATGCCCATAACGACTTTCATCAATAAAATGGACCGGGAGAGCAAAGACCCGTTCGAGCTGCTTGATGAAGTCGAGCAAAAGCTTGCGCTGGACGTAACGCCAGCCAGCTGGCCCATCGGCATGGGCCGCAACTTCCTCGGATGTTATGACCTGATCAATGAYCAGCTTATCCTCTTTAATCGCTCCAAGGGTGCGAAACTGGCAGCGGGCGTCAAGTGCGACGGCCTTGATGACCCAAAACTAAATGATCTGTTACCTGAAGATGCTTTGGCCACMTTACGTGAAGAAGTCGAAATGGTGCGCGCGCTTTGCCCCGCTTTTGACATGCAGGCCTTTCTAGAGGGCACGATGACACCGGTGTTCTTTGGCTCTGCCGTGAATAATTTCGGTGTGCAGGAGCTGCTTAAAGGGATCGCGAGCAATGCGCCGAGGCCGGGGCCAGGGAAGTCCCTCGAGCGTGCAGTTGACCCGCATGAGRRTAAAATGTCCGCCTTCGTCTTCAAAATTCAAGCCAATATGGACCCAAAACACCGGGACCGCATTGCATTTGTACGTATTGTTTCCGGGCGCTTTAAAAAAGGCATCAAGCTGAAGCATATCCGCAGCGGCAAAACCATGGCCATCCATAACGCCCAGCTMTTYCTTGCTCAGGACCGCGAGATCGCGGAGGAAGCMTATGCWGGCGACATCATCGGWATTCCCAACCACGGCAATTTACGCATTGGCGATAGTTTAACCGAAGGCGAGACATTGCGTTTCACGGGTATTCCGTCCTTCGCGCCTGAAATCCTGCAAAAAGTACGCTCTGAAGACCCAATGAAAGCCAAACACCTTGGCCGGGCGCTGGAGCAGTTGGCGGAAGAGGGCGCAGCCAGTGTGTTTAAGCCAACCATGGGCAGTGATTGGGTAGTCGGCGTAGTGGGCGGCCTACAGTTTGAAGTACTAGCTGACCGTATTCGCACTGAGTATCAAGTGCCGGTTAAATTTGAGGCCACAAATTTATTGACYGCCGAATGGATAGAGGGCGACGCCCGCGAAGTTAAACARTTYTGCGACCAGAACCGCRRCWYAWTSRMSAWRRACYATTCAGGTGCGCCTGTATATCTAGCACGCAATAACTGGCACCTCGACAAAGCCAAAGAAGATTACCCAAGCATCCGGTTCCTAAGGATTAAAGAAGGGGTAGCATAGGCTATATCACGGCTTTCTCAGTCTCAAAAATAAATAGCTTTGGGGCCACGTCACTTTGCGCAGCAGGACGCGCAACGTTACCTTCTTAATGGGAGCCGGTGATATAGGTGGTGCGATCACAGGTTTCAGCATTACTGATAGAACTTTGCAGCCACTTCATACGGCTAACTGTATCGCAAACCTAAATTACACAGAGTTGATAGCTATCCCGCAAAACAGTGGCGTGTTGATCGATCTTGGCGGGGGTGATAGTGTGTTTCTTCTGGGGCTAACGCTCGCTGACATAAGCGGGCTGAATTTGCTGCTATAGGCCTGCTTTACGCCGATGATACTTAGGATTTTAGGCCGACAGCTAGGCCTGCGCTCATGAGCAAGCCGCCACTTATGCGGTTGAATTTTTGCCGTGTACTGCCTTGTTTGAGGCGGTGTGAAACTTTGCCTGCCGCGACAATATACGCGCCGCCAATAAGGTAGGTGCTGGTTATCGCTGCTGCGCAAATGAAGGCAATATCCGTGGTGGAGATCGTGGCCATGTCTACGAAGGTTGGCAGAAATGCGATATAGAAAATCATCACCTTGGGGTTTCCCAAACTTATCAGCAGACCAGCGCCGAGTGTTTTACTTTTTGCGCCTGGGTGGTTCAGCTTGTCGTGCCCATCAATAGCAGTGTGCCAAGTGCGCCATCCAAGATAGATAAGATAACCAGCCCCGAGCAGGCGCACAGCATAAAAAAGATCACCCATTTGTTCCGCCACAACGCCGACACCGAAAGAAACTGCGATGATGTAGACTAGGTCGCCTGCTAATAAGCCTGAAAGAAGAAGGAAAGCAGAAAAGGGGCCCTTGCTGACCGCTTGAGAAATCACCGCTAGTATGCCCGGTCCCGGAGTGGCCGTGAAAAATCCCATTGCGATTGCGAAGGCGATCATTGCTTCAGGTGTCACGAATTGGTCTTTCTGCGCGTTTAGTGGGGTGTTTGTACCGCACCGCCTTATCTGCGGCTCATGTTCAACCTTAAGCCAGCTGAGAACAATTTGATAGGTGTTCGTACGTAAATTTGCTAGTTCTTCTTCAATTTATTAGTGTTTCTTCAACATACTTCGTTCCTATAGAGGAGAGCTACAGTGACAAAAGAAGAAGGTGTTATCACAGGGATTGGCGGTATATTTGTGAAATGTACTGACCGGGCTAAACTGCTCCGTTGGTATCAGGAAGTGTTGAAGTTTCCCTTTGATGGGTACGGGGCTAGCTTCTCTTTCCCTAAAACTGGAGACGAGAAGCATGGCGGCTACCAAGTTTGGGCGCCTTTTGATAGTGATACCGACCATTTCAGCCCCTCAACAAAAGACTTTATGATAAACTTTCGCGTCCGAGGGCTTGAGGCGTTGCTCAAGCGTTTGAAAGCAGAAGGCGTAGAACAGATGGGGGAAATCGATGTGTATGACTACGGAAAGTTTGCTTGGATACTTGACCCGGAAGGCACTAAGATTGAATTGTGGGAGCAGACGTCACCGCCACCAGCAAATTGAATGCAAATTGAATGCAAATTGAATGCAAATTGAATGCGGATTGAATGAAGGACCTGCCTTGAAGGCTGTTTACTGCCGAGCAGATTGAAATTTTACTGAATAATGAGGGGAAGACGATGAAGAAGGCACTGAGATACGGCGGTGGTATTGTCGCGCTTTTATTGGCCTACTTGTTTGTATGGCCGTCGCAGATTGATGCTGTGTCGTGGAATCCTCCCGTAAGCAAGGGTATGACCGGCGCGTTTTCTCTAAATGATAAACTAAAAACGGCGGAGATACTTTCTTTATCAGACGGTTACGGCCCAGAAGATGTGGCTGTTGATAGTGCGGGGCGCATATATGGCGGGCTGCAGGATGGCCGCATTATCCGCCTCAATGCGGACGGCGGCGAGCAAGAAACATTCGTGACCATCGAGGGAGGCAGGCCGCTGGGCTTGGCATTTGACGCCGCAGGTAACCTTATCGTAGCAGATGCCTGGAAAGGCCTGCTTTCGGTATCGCCTGAGGGTGCGGTTACGGTGCTAACAACCGGGCATGGCGGCAGGCCCTTCATGTTTGCTGACGATCTTGATATTGGGTCTGACGGCAAAATCTATTTTTCTGACGCCAGCGATACCTATAGCCAGCCTGATTATACCTTTGACCTTATGGAAGCTCGTGGCCACGGTCGGTTAATGGTGTTTGACCCCGCAACGAGCGGAACTAAAATGCTGCTCGACGGCCTCTATTTCGCTAACGGCATTGCTCTCTCGCAAAATGAGGACTTTGTGTTAGTGAATGAAACTGGCCGTTACCGAGTGACACGCTATTGGCTGAAAGGTGCCAAAGCCGGGCAACGTGACGTCTTTATTGATAACTTACCTGGTTTTCCCGATGGTATTTCTAGTAACGGAAAGGGAGTGTTCTGGCTAGCGATCCCCTCTCCACGAAGCCCGCAACTCGATCAGGCGCATCCAAGTGTTTGGCTAAAAAATCTACTTTCAAAATTACCTAAAGCGCTATCTCCTAAGGCAATTCGTCACGGTACTGTGGTTGCGCTCAATGAGCAGGGCGAAGTCTTGCACACATTGCATGACCCTGACGGGGCTAACGTATATATGGTCACGTCAGTAGAGCAGGTGGGTGACCTTATCTATTTGGGTAGCCTTGAGGCTCCGCAGTATGTAGTAGGGACTTCCGAGCTCCAGGTTTGAACTCCCTCCAGATCTCGATCCTCCTTGG
>JAESRJ010000365.1 GCA_016764715.1 Kordiimonadaceae bacterium
GGTGTTCGTGGATGACAGCCGACGCTCGCTGGGATTCTCGGAGCACCATCCCATCGATGTCCTGGGGCGCGATGGGTTCAAGAGCCAGGCCAACCGTCGGGTTGAGATCCTCTTCTTCGATGAAGGCGAGCAATTTTTCTTCCTGCGCCGCTTTATTGTCTTTACTGACAGGCCAGTGGTGGAAAGGCACATCGTAGGACGCGGTTAGCCGGTAGGCATCGCTGTGGTTGGAAATAACGGCAGGCACATCCATAAACAGAGCGCCGCCTGCGCGCCGGTAGAGTATATCCATCAGGCAGTGATCAAATTTTGAGACCATCAGCAAAACGCGCTGGGGTTTGTCGCAGTTATTTAGCGTCCACTCCATGCTGAATTTCTTGGCTAGAGGGGAGATTGCGGTCTTAAGTTTCTGTTCGTTGCCCGTCGCTGCAGCAAGGCTGAAAGCGATGCGCATGAAAAAACAGTTCTCGCCGTCGCCGTTTTGCGTTTCGTCACTATATTGGTCGCTGGATGTAATATTGCAGCCTGCGCTCGCGAGCATGCCGGATACTTCAGCCACAAGCCCAGCCCGGTCGGGGCAGGAGAGCGTTAATACAAATTTGTCCGTCATGGTGTCCCCGTCATAGTGTCGCTGGTGGCACTGGCCACAGGTTTGGTAAGCGCCCTTATAAGGCAGGGACAAAAGCAAGGCTGGGCTTTGAATGCAACAGAATTTTTTGAAACTATCGTTTTTTTGGGCATATTCCGCCATGGGAACCAGCGCGCCTGCCGTAGTATGGTCCGCCGTACGGGGATTTTTGGCAGGCTTTTGGGTTTTGCCTAGGGACGCAGAACGGCGGCGATGCTTTTTGCAACGTGTTCTATTAGGTCCTCGCGAAGCCCGGCGATATTCAGCCGCCCGCATTCCAGCCCGTAAACGGCGTAGTCATCGCGCAGGGTTTTCATTTGCTCTGCGTTGGCTGGCAGCATTGAAAACATGCCTGAGTTGGTGGCGATATAGTCATATTGCTGGCTGTTAGTGGCCTCGCTAAGTGATGCAGCGAGCAAGCCGCGAAAACGTTTGATCCGGTTAGACATTTGATGCMGTTCGGCCTTCCACGAGGCCGTAAGTGCAGGGTCTGTCAGGATTTCTTTAACAATAGCCGCGCCGTTTTGTGGCGGCACCCAGTGCTCCGGCCTTGCCCTTGCAGCCAATTGTTGTTGGGCGTTTGCCAATATTTTGGGGTTAGGTCCTTTCAAAAAGGCACAGCCTGTTCTGTCGTTATAAAGCCCAAAGTTCTTCGAGCAACTTGCACTGAAGGCGAGGTGCTCCACGCGGTTTGCTACGGTGATCAGCCCTACGGCGTCGGCCTCCAGCCCGTCCCCTAGGCCCTGATAGGCCGTATCAATGATGGGCAGAAACCCTTGCCGTTCGGCCATTTCGGCAATCCTATCCCAGTGCGCGTCTTCAAGTTTGACCCCTGAAGGGTTATGACAAGCGCCTTGTATAAGGAGGGCATCAGAAGGCCCGAGCTTGGCGATCGTCTTGAAGAAAGCGATCTCATTTAGGGCCATAGAGGAGCGGTCGAGAAAGGGATAAATACCTACCTTGAGGCCTTTGGCCGTTATTGTCGGCGTGTGGTTGACGTAGGTGGGGTCGCTGACCCAAACGGTTAAATCCGAGTTGACCAGTTTGAGCAAAGCCAAAATGACGCTTAGCGCGCYACTGCCGCCGGGTGTTTGCATGCCAACGATCTGGTCCRCTTTAAAACGAGTGCCGAAACACAAGTCCCTCATTAGGGAGACATACTCGGCATCCCCGAGGGTRCCAATATAGGCTTTGGACGCWGTGTTGTGGGCAAGGGCGATTTCTGCCTCTCGCACGGCTGCCATAATGGGTGTCCCGCCAGCATCGTCGCGGTAGACGCCGACGGTTAGATCAGCCTTGTGGGGTCTGGTGTCCGCTGCAGCGGCAAGCATTAACGGCACAATGGCGTCTGGCGCTGGTATTGGTAATGCTGAGAACATGAAGTGGCRCCCYTTTTMGGCTTGTTCMTTGAGAGCACCGCRGTWTGAAGCGGCTTTCTTTATACTAAATATCACGCGCAAATATAGTCAAGCTTGCTGCACTAGGCCCAGGGCTTTGGGGTGGCTTAAGGTTTTTTAGGGCTGTGCGAGAACGGGGTTTATTTGTAGATATCTGGGTAATTTCGTTATTAAGCGTAATAAGCCATTGTTTTGTACKGCMAAGGTGTTTTATAACCCCGGTGTCGACGGCAATCGCCGGTCCGTTTCGTGCCCGCATGGTGGAACTGGTAGACACGCAAGACTTAAAATCTTGTGACCTTTTTGGTCGTGCCGGTTCGATTCCGGCTGCGGGCACCAACGGCGACTTTCAGCCATTCTTCTTTTCTCATCTATTCTAGCTCAATTTCCTCAATAAACGGCTATTTACAAGCGTTTATTATGTACTTCGCATGTGTGGAATTTGTTTTCTCTTCTCTTCCTTTCCATTGTATGTGAGGTTAATTGCACGCGGCGTGCAGTAATGAAGTGCACGCAGGAAAATGACATGGCATCGATTTTTAAAGATAAGACTAAGTGGCGCGTGCAGGTCCGGCGCAAGGGCGTATCAATATCTGAGAACTTTAGAACCAAAGCAGCGGCTCAACGCTGGGCCTACAAAACTGAAACAGATATTGATGAGGGCCGCATTACAGAGACCAAAGTTGACGGCCGTACAGTGGAAGATGCTTTGTTGGAATATAGCAAGCGCGTTACCATTCATAAACGGAGCGTTCTTTGGGAACAAAGACGCCTAAAATGGTTCATGCAAAGTAACCTAGCTGAATTACGCCTTGATAAAATCAACGCGTCCGATGTGGCGAGGTTTAGGGACGACAGATTATTGGTTGTCTCGGGATCAACAGTGAACAGAGATTTTAACCTACTTTCWAACGTGTTCACTTACTGCGTGGATGAATGGCTTTGGATGGCTAAAAATCCCTGCAGCAAACTTAAGCGGCCTAAAGACAACCCGGCTCGGGAACGGAGAGTTTCTACCGACGAAATCGCAACCATGAGACATGTGCTGCATTTTGAAGAAGACAAAGCTCCCGAAACTCAGCAGGAGTTTATAGCCCTAGCTTGGCTAATATCTCTTGAAACCGCTATGCGCCTGGGAGAGGTCAATTCTATTGAAGAAGGCCTGTTCTACGAAGCTAAATGCTACGTTCAGTTGGAGAATACCAAAAACGGCGATCGGCGCAAAGTAGTGCTGAATAAAAGAGCGATCGAGTTGATCGAACTTTTACTGTTGTCGCCGGATAAACAGAACAGTCATAATTTATCCAAGTGCTTTGAAAATGCAGTGAAACGCTCGGGCATTCGAAATATGACTTTCCATGATAGTCGCCATGAGGCGATAACCCGGCTGGCGCAGAAGCTTAATGTGCTGGATCTTGCTCGCACCACCGGCATTAGAGATCTTAAGCAGTTGATGGTTTATTATGACGCGACACCGGAAGAAATGGCAGCCAAGCTTGATTAGGTAGCACGTCTTTCTTTGAAGGATCTTGCCCATTTTTTAACTTCCTTTGCCTCGTATCTAGGGTAGCCTATTTTTCCTAATCGTATTGCACAAGGGAAGTCACGCCGGGGGAGGTATTTGTTGGCTACCGTACTGACGCTGCAGTTTAGGTAACTTGCAACGTCGCTTGCCGCCCAGAGCCTATTATCTGGCGGCCCAAGCTTTAGTATTTTTACGATAGCTTCTAGTGCATCGATATTGGTGTGCGTTTCATTCTCAGGCATCGCTGTTTTCCTTTTTTTGTATGATGAGTGCATGCAGGCCTGAGCCTTTGCGGCGATCCACCTGCAGGGTGGTTGAGGCTTTTATCTGGCTTTATGGTTGAGCGTGAGTTAACTGGCGCGCCGCGATCCGCACTGCGAATGGTGTTCGCCATAGAATGAGAAGGGGGTTTTCACCCTTCACCCTTTTCTCTTAACCCNTTTTTTTTTAGTCTGCAGAGCGGGAACTCCGGCGCTTTGCAGCCCGCTACGCGCGGTGCTGCCTGGAAGGACCCGTGGATTTTTCTGGAGGGCCAGGACATCGACTGGACAGAACACCCAGAACAATAGTTTTACTTCATATGGTTAAAATGGTTCGGCACCGCAGACCCGCACGGTTTGTGCTAAGTGCTCGGTAATTTGTGTTAGCGTCAGGAACGATGCCAACGAAAACGGCCCGCGTCCTAGTGAGGGTGCGGGCCGTAGTTCTTCAATGGTAGGTAGCTTGACAAGGGGTAACGCCACAGTCAAGGGCAAACTGAAAATTGAGTTTAAAGCCTGGCGGCAAGCTGACTTAAAGAGCTTTGCGAGAAGGGGATACTTTCAAAACTATATCTTGTACCCACTTCGGTCTAGGGAGTAGGGGCAGATAGGGTCCTTTCTCCAGCAATTGTACCTTCACACCAAACCCGACAGTTGTCGTATAGGCTTGGCCAGTGCTTTGATGTGGATTGCAGACGCTGTTGGGTCGTTAGGTCGGCCTGAATGGTGTTGGCGGAATTGTTCTCATGCATAGGTGTGTAGTCTCCAGAACGGCAGGCTGTTATCGTCACGGCAACAATCCTGGTCCGGTTGTGCCTTTTCCGTGTCCCTTCGAACCTACAAGGCTGGTAGTAATTTGGGGCGCAGGTCACTCCGTGCCAGCCCTCGCAACATTGTTGATTTGTTTTGCCGAGTTGCACGCGCCCGCTCTACTATGCACCTACGCGGCTATTTCGTGTGCTTTGTAGCCGTGCCAGCCCTGGAAGTAGGCTCGGCAACCTAGTCGCCAATACACAATCAATTGTGTAAATGGCGGCACCAACCGCTATGGGCGGATCCTTGATGCCTGCGGCAACAGTATCAGCTTCAAGTATATGACCATCCGCATCCCGCCTGTGCTTGCGCAGGTCGTGGTATGCTTACTTTAGCGGCGCTGTAGGGTACAAGGGCGTTTATTTGTCCGCTTTTGGGTTATGTTAGGGCGTTGTGGCGTACGCCAATTGTCCTGATAGGGTATCTCATTGCTTTTGTTTACTTATTTTAAATTTATTCTTCTTTATCAGGACAATTAGGACAATTAGGTAGGGTTTATTAAATATGCGCGCGAAAAATTAGAGCCTCATATGCGAAAGATAGGGGGCAATTGTCCCAATTGTCCTGCTGAACCGAGAAGTATGACGGAAATTCATCAATAAACGGCAGAAATTTAGGATTTATTGGAATGTTGCCATGCCAGGACAATTGAGCAGGAAACAGGACAGTTGGGCCTGTTTTGGGGCAATTTCCGAAGTTTAGTCGCACTTAGGGCCTTCTATACCAACGTATTCTGAACTTAGGGTGTGAAACGCGAAACCTATATCTCTCACCAATATTGCTCTGTGAGACTAATTTGACTGCTGACTTGTAGCTTCGTGGTACACAAGTGAGGTCTGTACCCCAGATGGTTACATGCCGCATTACACGGCATCTTTGTGGGGCGGATATAGCAGGTTCACTTCAGCTGCATTCTATAAATGGGGTATACTGGACCCATCAGTCAAGTAGATAAAAACAATAGTCCTAAAGGGCAGCGACTATTTTTTTCGACATAGAAGGACATAGAAGGCAGTGACGATTTAATATACCTGAAAGACCTCTGATGTTCTTTTTAAGGTTCATAAGTGCGATCATTAGGCGAATCACTTTGGTGTAAAATTCGCGTTACCTGCCTTTTTCTTCCAAAAAAAGTACCTTCACGGGCTGGATCCAATACACCTCTAAATATTATTTACGCACTATTAGGTTAGGCCAAATGCGTTGTAAACTGCCGGTTTATTCTTATAACTGCGGTGATGTTGGCGCTCTCCAATTTCCGGCGTTAACCATAATACTTGACAATAGCTTTCCGTGTGAGGCAACAGTCATAAGTTGATATATTTCACTATTTGGGGGCTCGTCACAGTGATTATGCATCTTTTGCGCGTGTGCGTTTATGTCTGCGCCACACTCACCTTTTCTTCGCTTTTTTCTACCGCATCAGCTGCAGCTGTGCAGACGGGTACGGCCGCCGAACCAACGGCTTGTACCTCAGCGGAGCGACTTGCTAACCCGGCTTTATGCGCCGTCGATTCAGGCGGTAAGGTTTTATATACTTACGACAGCCTTGGCCGCCTCACCCGCGTTGAATACCCCAGCAATTCTGCCACGTTTGACTATACTTATGATGCTGCCGGCAACCGTACCGAGCACCGGGTGGACGCCGTTGTTCTCAACCGAATTCGGCTTTGGAATGCAGTTGTTATTGAGGGCGGGCAGCTTTGCTTTGGCGTTTATCGAACAAACCCTTCTCTTGACGAAATTACAGTTCAAGTCGAAACCTTTGAAATTGATATTGCCAACGGTGAACTGGCTCCGCCGCGTGCAGGCCGGAACGGCACCGTTCCTAGCTATACTGTAGATAATCTAGCTGTTGAGGGCATTGACTACAGAAAAACAAGCGGCAGTCTTACCATCCCGGCCTCTTCTGTGGGTGCCATTGGCGGCGCTACAGGCAACAGCAATTTTTGTGTTGCAACACTGCCTGACGGGGTCCTTGAGGCTCCAATAAAATATGTTTTCGCCCGCATCACCAGTGTCAGTGGCGGCGTTGCTGACCCTAGCCGCGACGTAGCTTTCGGCCGGATCCGTGATATCGACGGCGACCAAGGTGTTGAGTTCACGGTGCGCGGTGCAAGCCTGGAAGAACCAGAAGCTGGCGCCAGTGATACCCTGATGAAGTTTTCTGTTGCCAG
>JAESRJ010000297.1 GCA_016764715.1 Kordiimonadaceae bacterium
CAAGCCAACCTCAAATAGGTTCTCACACACTTCTTCCCGTAATCGGTCCGCAATCATATAGGCCCAGTCAGTCGGAGTTTCAGGCATCATCACCACAAACTCCTCACCGCCGTAGCGTGCAGCCAAATCAACGCCGCGAATATTTTTCGCGACCCGGTTGGCAAATTCTTTCAGTACAATATCGCCGATAGCGTGGCCGTGAGTATCGTTAACAACTTTAAAGTGGTCGATATCCATCATCATCACAGAGAGCGGCTTACCGCTATTGTGAGCGGCCTGCATGCGGGTATCCATATGACTGGTCAGATAGTGACGATTATAAAGGCCGGTAACGGCATCTGTTGTCGCCAATTGCATAGAAAGATGGAAGTTTTCCCACAGTTGATCCGCGTATTTTTTGCGCTTCAACTGGGTTTTGACCCGTGCGAGAAATTCCATTCGGTCGACGGGGCGTACAACATAGTCATTCACCCCCATCTCAAGGGCGCGCACCAGTAACTTTGTATTGCCGTCATCTACCATCACCAAAATAGGGACATGGCGTGTTTCTTCAAAGGACCGGAGCTTAGAGCAAACCCTAAGCCCGTCCGTATTTCGCATTGTGAGCGATACAATAATCAGATCGAAATTCTTTTCGCGCGCTCGTTCGGCTGCATCGTCGCCGCCCGCAATAAAGGTGAGATCACCGACATCGCTCAACGCCTTGGCAATGCGCTCCAGTACACGCTCCTGCTCGTCGACGACAAGAATTGAACCATACGCGGCTTCAGCCATTTGAATGGCAACTTCTTCTTCGCTTTCCCAGCCCATGGTGGCGCCAGTTGCTTCGCGGTTCCTAAGCTCGTCCATCATAACTTTCAGGCGCACAAGCGACCGAACACGGGCAAACAGCGCCAAGTCTTGTACAGGCTTGGTAAGAAAGTCATCTGCGCCTGCTTCAAGGCCTGCAACGCGGTCCGAAGGTTGATCGAGAGCGGTTACCATCACAACAGGAATATGGGCTGTCGCCGGATCGGATTTGATCCTGCGGCATACTTCAAAGCCGTCCATACCAGGCATCATTACGTCTAAAAGGATAATATCTGGATGTTCGCGGCTGATAACGTCCAGCGCTTCAGGCCCACTAAAGGCAGTGAGGACATCGAAATATTCGCTGGTTAGCTTAGCTTCCAGAAGTTTTACGTTAGGCGGCACATCATCAACCACCAACACGCGAGCGGTCATTGAACTTTACCCTGCAAACTGTTTAACGGTCTCAAGAAAATGGCCAACAGAAATTGGCTTGGCAATATAAGCTTCACAGCCTCCCTCCCGAATTTTTTCCTCATCGCCTTTCATCGCAAACGCGGTGACAGCAACAACAGGAATAGACCGAAGGTCTTCGTCTTCTTTCAACCACTTAGTCACTTCCAGCCCGGACACTTCGGGCAATTGAATATCCATTAAAATAAGGTCTGGTTTATGTTCGCGAGCGAGATCGAGTGCGGCCATACCGTCACGAGTTTGAATAGTTTCATACTCATGCGCTTCTAAAAGATCACAAAATAGCTTCATATTTAGCTCGTTGTCTTCGACAATAAGGATTTTTTTACCCATAAGACTGCGGCCTCTCTGTGATATTCTCAGCTTTTCCCTTACAAACAATAGGCGTGCTTTCAATAAAAACACAAGCCCGGCAAGGGAGTTAATTCACTTTTTTTACATTTCTACCCTATAAATACCCCGTAGACTTTTAACACGCTGTTAATATTGTCAAACAATCTGCTTTTATTTTAGAGGAATTGGACAAAAATGCTGCCAGAGACAGCCTATTCGTATGCTTTTGCGGCAATCGGGCATATTATGCAAAAAGATGATCTTCGRGACCGYTTCATGGCGCTCTCGGGACTTTCGCCCGATAACATCAAAGAAAACATCGAAGACCCGGCGTTTCTCGCCAGCATWTTGGAGTTTTTCATCAACCATGAGCCAGATCTAATAGCWCTCGCAGAAGATSAGAAYGTTGCTCCWGAAACTATTGTAAAGGCATGGCGTTCGCTTGGCGGCGGCGTTGGCCAGGAATGGTAAATGCCGAAAAAACCAGCCCACTTTAGATAAAAAAGGCCCCGCGCACCCTAAATAAACAAAAGAAAGTTCTTTAAAATTGCCACAAACGTTTGATGACATCTTAGCCACGATTGACCGCTCACGCCCCATTTTACTGGTAGATGCAGACGAAGTACTGCTTCGTTTCGTCGAACGGCTTGCAACCTATTTTATTGCGCAAGGCTTCGAACTTAGGCTAACAAGCTTTCAATTAGCGGGTAACACTTACCACATAAAAACAGGCCACCAGGCAGAGCCAAAGGAAGTAAAGCATCTAATCGCCRGCTTTTTCGAAGCCTGTGTGGATGATATCGCGGCTGTAGTCGGGGCGGCAGATGCACTGAAGAAATTATCTGTAGTCTTCCAGGTCATTATCCTATCGAATGTTCCCAGCAACTGTCGAACCCGCCGCATGCAAAGCCTATCTGACCAGGGCATGCCCTACCCTGTTATTGCAAACAAGGGGGAGAAAGGGCCTGCGGTTAAAGCTTTTGCCGACGCGACGGACAAAATTACGGTGTTTGTCGATGATCTACCGCCACAACATAAATCAGTAAAAAAGGAATGCCCCAAAAGCCACCGCGTACATTTCATTGCCGACAGCCGACTTGCTAAAATGATCGACAAGGCATCTGCCGCTRATGTTCGCATTGACGATTGGCCACGCCTTACCGAGCACCTTTTAGAAATGGCAAAGGATTAGCYTGTGCGWATCGGCATTGATYTWGGAGGCACTAAAATTGAGGCCGTTTCACTAAGCTCAGATGGGGCCTTAATCGACCGAATACGGGTTGCTACGCCGGTTGGCGACTATGAAGCTACACTGCGAGCCATAAAAGAGCTTGCTGAAAAGCTGGAACGTAACGCCGGTAGAAGCGCCACCATCGGCATAGGAACGCCGGGCTCAATTCATCCAATATCAGGGAAAATGCAAAACTCGAATTCCGTCTGCCTTAATGGCAAAACAGTAAAAGAGGATTTGGAACACCTATTTGGCCGCCCCATTCGTTTGGCAAATGATGCAGACTGCTTTGCGTTGTCGGAAGCAACCGACGGGGCAGGATCAGGGTTTCACACCGTCTTCGGTGTAATAATTGGAACGGGTGTTGGGGGTGGCTTTGTGGTCGACGGGAAATTGATTTCCGGCCCCAACGCCCTGACAGGTGAATGGGGACATACMCCCCTTAAATCGCAAAACCCACRATCATTCAACGAACAGCGCCTTTGCTACTGTGGCCGTACGAACTGCGTAGAAACCTGGCTATCGGGGCCTGCTCTTGAAATGGAGTATCACCGCAAAACCGGCATTAAAAAAACAATGGCCGAAATCGCMGMCCCTTCAAGAACCAAAGGAGACCAYGAYATCATCCCTTGGTTCCTTACCAATCTAGCCGTTGGCCTAGGGACCATAATCAACACGCTCGATCCTGACTGCATCATTTTTGGTGGCGGCTTATCAAATATCGACCAAATTTATACGGACCTGCCCACCCGAATTCCAAATTTCATAATGGCCGATCAGTGCCTAACCGTTTTTGCCAAAGCGAAACACGGTGACAGCAGCGGTGTTTTCGGTGCGGCGCACTTATGGCCGTAGAAGACAATATTGTTGCGGGCTCGTCTCAGGAAACGACACTGCAGTCCCTATGCAGAAGTTGTTTTCATATTTTTGAAGGCRCGGGTGCTTGCCCGTCCTGCCAAAAACCGCGCAYCATATCCCACGTTGAACTGCTCTCGCTTTCTATTGCCCATATGGACTGCGATGCCTTTTATGCATCCGTAGAAAAACACGACAACCCAGAACTTGCAGCAAAACCCGTTATCATTGGCGGCGAGCAACGCGGCGTAGTCTCAACGGCTTGTTATATTGCCCGAATGAGCGGCGTTCGGTCGGCCATGCCAATGTATAAGGCCAAAAAGCTTTGCCCCGATGCAGTGATAATTCGCGGCAATATGAAGCGGTACCAAGAAGTTGGCCAGGCGATCCGKGAGAAAATGCGCGCACTTACGCCGCTCGTTGAACCTCTTTCCATCGATGAAGCTTTCATGGACCTTTCCGGCACAGAAGCCTTGCATAAAGCGCCGCCAGCCGCCCAGCTTGCCAAACTGGCGGCCGAAATCGAAAGAGACATTGGCATTAGCGTTTCCATCGGCCTAGCCCCAAACAAATTTCTAGCGAAACTTGGTTCAGATATGGACAAACCGCGGGGATTTACCGTTATTGGACAAAGTGACGCCAAATCAATACTGGCTACGCTCCCTATAACCCGTATTTACGGTATTGGCGCCAAAACTGCTAAGATCCTAGCAAAAGATGGCCTCAGCGAAATCAGCCAGTTACAGCAAATGGATGAAGCGCCACTCATTCGTAAA
This sequence comes from Kordiimonadaceae bacterium, assembly GCA_016764715.1. Lineage (GTDB taxonomy): Bacteria > Pseudomonadota > Alphaproteobacteria > Sphingomonadales > Kordiimonadaceae > Kordiimonas. The sequence goes on from JAESRJ010000297.1 coordinate 4,459, forward strand.
TACGGAGAAACCGGCCAACGCCTGTACCGCCTTGCGCGCGGCATAGACAACCGGAAAGTAAGCCTTGTWGGGRAGGCGAAAAGCGTGTCCTCAGAACGTACGCTTGCGCGCGAYCTAGCGGACTACACTGGCTTAGAGGCCAAGCTTTGGTCAATTTCAGAAACCGTTTCTTCAGACCTGAAGCGTAAAAACCTAGCGGGTAYCACCATTACGCTTAAGCTAAAAAACAGTATGCACCGCATTATAACCCGCTCCCGCACACTAACTGCTCCTACGCAGATGGCTGAAAACCTGTTTGAAGTGGGATGCGATCTATTGAAACCACTGATTAACGGCACRCCCTACCGYCTTATYGGTCTMGGCGTCAGCCAGTTCAGAGCCTTGTCAGAAGCAGATCAACCAGAYCTGATTGARCCTGCTCGCACCCGTCGGACCAACGCAGAAAAAGCAATGGACACCTTAAAAAACAAATACGGCAAAGCGGCAATTACGAAGGGGCGGAGCTTTAAAGCGGCAAAAAATACCGAGTCGGAAAAAAACAAAAAATGATGAAACTATAATTAAATCAATGCGGTAGTCCTTCCGTACAGCTGGCACACCTTTTGCTTGTTTATCAGTGAATATCTGAAGATGAGGAGCGCTGAATGATCGAACAATCAAAAGAAAAAMTGAGCACYAAGGCCGAAYTAAAYCCKTATGTGAGCGGSYTGGCRAGYAAGCTAATGMAAACWGCRGCYAACGCCGAAATGAAGTTTGATAGTTCCGGYTGGCAATTGATTACAGAAGTATTGAGCTTCGCCGCAGCAGCAGAGCAGCGCATGAGCGAGCAAGATGAACGCATTTCCTAYCTTGARCACCTYTCTGTAACAGATGAACTAACMGGCATYGCYAACCGCCGYGGGCTGCGCTCMKCRCTMGGMCGCACRCTSGCCGCTGCCGCYCGKCACGGCGARACCGGYGTCCTYGGCTTCCTTGATATGGATAGCTTCAAAGACGTTAACGATCAGTATGGTCACTTGGCTGGCGACGCTGTCTTGCGACACGTTGGAAAATGCYTGAAACGGCACACCCGCCCTGAGGATACCGTGGCGCGCATCGCTGGAGATGAATTTGCAATGATCCTCGGCCGCTGCACCTCCCTCCAAGGCAGATCGCGTCTGCGGGCAATCCAGCGTGAGATTAACAATAGCACCGTTCACTTTGCAGGAAAAACAATCAAAATCGGCTGTTCAATTGGCATCCAGCATTTCGATGGCAAGACTGACCCATCGGATCTTATTGAAACAGCCGACAAAGCTATGTACCACGACAAAGAAACCCGGCGCGGCTTGCATATTGGCATTGCCTGATACATAAAACTCACTCAGCCTTCCTAGTAAAAAGGGGTTCGCAAGAACCTCTTTTTTATTTGTCCAACCTTTGTTATAAAGGCTTAATATAGTTATATATTCTGGCTATGGCCGCGTAATTTGAGGAACAGGGAATGAGCGTTGAAGATAGACTACAGGAATTAGGCATCGACATCCCAACGCCTGTAGCTCCGCTAGCAAATTATGTTCCCTACGTCCGCACAGGAAATTTACTAAGCATATCGGGGCAAATCCCGATGCAGAACGGCAAGCTCGTATACGAAGGGAAAGTAGGCGATACGGTTTCTCTCGAAGACGCCTTAGGGGCTGCGCGGCTTTGTGCTCTAAATATTGTCGCACAGATCAAAACGGCCTGTGACGGCGACTTGAACCGCGTAAAGCGTATTGTTAAGCTCGGCGGCTTTGTGAACGGAACGGATGGGTTTGGCGATCAACCCAAAATAATCAACGCTGCAAGCGACATGATGGTCGAGATATTCGGCGATATTGGCCGCCACAGCAGATCCGCTGTCGGCGTAAACGGCCTACCGTTGAATGTACCTGTAGAAATTGACGCTCTTGTCGAAATTGAATAGCGAACACACCTTGTATGGCATCTGATAAGAAAAATAAGTTCCCATGGCTCACCGCACAAGATATAGCCCACCGCGGGCTATTTGAAGAAGGTACGCTAGCAGAAGAAAATTCAATTGCTTCTGTCCAAGCGGCGATTGATGCAGGCTTTGCAGTAGAAATTGACGTGCGCCGCACCGCTGACGACATAATCATGGTTTTTCACGATGCTACGCTGGGGCGCCTAACCGACGGTGAAGGGCCTGTATCCAAATGGGGCAAAAAACAGCTCCAAAACTTCACTGTAGGCAATACAGGCCTCCCAATCCCAACATTGCCAGACATTATGGATGTGATCGATAATCAGATACCTGTTTTTATCGAAATAAAATCGCCGTCGGA
>JAESRJ010000096.1 GCA_016764715.1 Kordiimonadaceae bacterium
CGCCAAAATCTTGGCGTGCGACAGTAAAGCCGTGCCCTTCACATCGCGTGGTGTGGCAAAAATGGTCAAGCCTTTATCGCCAACATCTTCGCTTTCGCGCTCAAGCGTTTTAAACGATAGCTCCCGCGTGCTGGTGCGGCCCGCTTTGTTGGTCAGCGTCATCACTGCTTCAACTTCAGAGCTTTCGAACCCGGTGTCTGAGCGGTCAGACCGTGCTGCTATCTCGTGGCCTTTGTTCTTTGACACATCATCCGCGAAGGCGGCGCCGGAATAACCGGCCCCAATCGCAAAAGATGCACCCAACAGGAGGGCCACGGCCCGGTTACTCAGCTGCTTGTTGATTAACATCATTTGATCCTTCGTTACGGTCGTTAGTATGTGTTTTCCCAGCAATTATGCCCGTGCCAACACGCATAAGAAGCGCTGGCAAGAAAAAGAAATCGAACAAAAGCGCTAGGCTGATCGCAAGTGCCGTCAGCAGGCCCATATCCGCATTAATTTTAAAATGCGAGGTCGCAAGGTACGAGAAACCAATCACAAGTACCACTGTGTTTACCACAAGCGCCCGGCCAACCTGCTGGAACGCATATTTAATGGCCTGCGCAGCGTCGTAGCCCTTTTCGCGAATACCCCGCACATATTTAGCTAGGAAATGCACCGTATCGTCCACCACAATACCGAGCGACACACTGGCAACCGCCGCGACCGAGAAGCCTACAGCCCCAACTAGCAGTGCCCACACCCCGAAAGCAGCCACAATAGGAAGCCCGTTCGGAATAATAGAAAGCGCACCGAGCCGGAAGGATTTCAGCGCAAACATCATGATGATACCGATAGCCAACACCGCAATGATATTACCCGTGATCATGCTGTCCACATTGCGTTCCGCTACATAGGTGAACATCACCTGCGCACTGGTCGGCACTGTGCCCTGCATATAGTCAGGCGCGTTCGTTTCAATCCAGGCCCGCGCATCCGTAAGGAACTTGCGTGTTTCCGTCGTTGTTACATTGCCCAACGTAACCGTTATGCGGGACGCTGACTTATCAAAGTTAATGCGGTCAGTCAGGTCCAAACCGTACGGCAACGAGAACTCATACATCAGCAAATACTGGGCAGAAAGTTTGCGTTCCAGTGGCAAATGATACGCATCTTCAGCGTCGCCGTGCAGGTTCTTGTTCAACCGCTTCATAATGTCAGAGATTGAATATACATGGCGTACATTATCTTGCGTTCGCAGCCACACTGTAAATTCTTCCAGTTTGGCCAGATACGCAGGCTCGCTTATGCCACCTTCGCCGTCAGCAAGCACTGAAAACTCAACAGGGTAAAAGCCAAAATACTGCGTGGCAAAATCCACATCCCGGCGGAACTCGATGCTTTCATCAAAATATTCTGACCACTGGTCATTGAACTCAAGTTGCGGAACAGCAGCAACCAAAGCCAAAGCCGCAGCGCCCATACCAACAAGAAGTTTTTTATTGTGGCGAATAACAAAATCAGCCAGCGCGCCAAAGAATTTTGCGTCCATGTCTTCCGCTACTTTTTTCGGCACTTTCACTGGCAAAATACTAAGCATTGCCGGCAGGAACGTTACAGACATCAACCATGCAGCCACAATACCGATGGCTGAAATGTTGCCCAGGTGCCAGAACGGCGGTGCATCTGAGAAATTCAGCGCCAGAAAGCCAACTGCCGTTGTCAGCGATGTGATCATTAGCGCAAGGAAATTAACGCGCATACTTTCAATCAATGCGTCATGCTTGGACATACCAGCCTTCATGCTGTTACGCATGGTAATCAGCACATGCACCGCATCCGCGATTGCAAGGGTGAGAATGATTGTCAGTGCAGCAAGCGCGATGGGTGTTAGCCCGACACCCGCAAATCCTGCAGCACCCATACCGATCAACGATGCAAAGGCAATAAGAAGTGCCGTGGTGATCGTACCAACGATCGATCTTACCGCAACAGCCATCAAAACAAGGAGCATCAGATACATGATCGGCGTCAGTTTGGTAACATCCGCAAAACCCGCTTCCAGAAATGCCACATTCAGCATGGAAACACCGATCAGGCGGATCTCATGCCCCGGGTATTTGGCGATCATTTCGTCACGAAGATTTCGCGCAAAAGCAACGGCTTTTGGCACTTCCGTTTGATTTAGCTGGGGTAACTGTATCACCACATTTACCCCGGTCGCACGTGCATCCGCCGCTACCAACTGGTTCCGCAGCAGCGGCTCCGCCAGCGCAATAGCCCGGCGGTCCGCAATTTCCTCAGCGGAAAGGGTGGCCGACCCTTCAAACAGCGGCGCCACGATCAGGTCATCTTCAAACGCCCGTGTGTGCTGGAAATTGGTAACAGAATCTACCCTCGAGTTATACGGGATCTGCCACGCGGCCAGCGTTAGCTCTTCAACCAGAGCCAGCGTAGTATTATTGAATACATCGCCGCTTTCGGGCACGATCGCAAAAAAGAAATTGTCGTTTTTGGTATAAGTATCCTGAAACTCTTCAAATGCCTGTAGTTCCGGGTTGCTTTCTGAGAAAAAATCTCGGTAATTGTTCGAGAATTTCAGATACTGCGCGCCGCTGGCCATTAGCGCAGTAATCAGAATGGTTCCCAGTATTACCAACCAGCGCCACCGAATAACCCCTTGGGCCATTCTGACGGCAAATGTATCCATCCCTGTCATTGTTTTTGGCATCTTAAGCTCCTCAACTGCCCCGCTTACGCGTTTCGGCACTACACTCTCTCAAACATTGTTTAAGAAGTGCCCCTGCCTATAAACGGTGGTCCGGCTAATAAGGTTCGCAGCCTTAGCATTTTACCTGGGGGGTTTAATTCAAGTGCGACAATACCTACCTGCAAAAACACCGGACCTACCCATATTCTCGTCTTTGCTTGCTCACATATGGGGTCGGGTGTATATTATTGAAATTGATAGTTGTTACATTGGAAATTCGTTTTATGAATATCGCTGGCATAGACCTTAACCTGCTTCACGTTTTTGACGCTGTAATGAGCGAAAGAAATGCAACGCGCGCTGGCGCCAAAATTGGCATGTCCCAACCGGCAGTTTCCAACGCGCTAAATCGGCTGCGGCACGTGATGAAAGATGACCTATTCGTGCGCGGCCATGACGGCATGCGTCCAACCGCCCGCGCGCTGGAACTTGCAGGCCCGATCCGCAATGCCTTAATCGAAATTGAGAAAGCGCTGAACCCTGTTGAGTTTGATCCGTCAACSGCRGARCGCACCTTCACCATCGCCACAGCRGACTATGCAGGCATGACACTGATGCCTTATATMGCTCAGTATCTTTCTGAGGAAGCGCCAGGCGTGAATGTGCTGAATTTTCCCATCGAAGGCCGGCTCTACGAAAAACTTGATAATCAGGAAGTTGAATACGGCCTGTTCGCGGGCTTTTCCGTGCCGGACAGATTTAAATCGGTAAGCCTAGCGACCGAGAAATTCGTGTGCCTGATGCGGCCTGATAACCCGCTCGCCAAATACAAGACACTGCCGGTAGAAGAATATGCCGCCGCCCGGCATCTGCTGGTAAGCCCGCGCGGCGACGCGCACGGTTTTGTCGATGACGAGCTGGCTACGCTTGGCTTGAAACGCCGGGTGGTGATGACAATGACCCACTTCGCACCTGCCTCAATGGTGGTGCTGGCAAGCGACCTGATCGTTACAGTGCCGAGCCGTTTCGCGGCAAAATGCGCCCAACTTTTTGACCTGCATATTATCGACAGCCCCGTCGGCCCGCCAGAAGGCGCGTCGCCCTTGATGCTGGCTTGGCACAAAAGGCTAAACGAGCACCCGGCCCACACATGGTTCCAAAACCAATTAGTTCGCGCGGCCGCCGACATGGAAACCCACGGAGTAGGCCCAGAGTTCGGCCCGCAACCAAGAAAGAAGAATGCGGCTGAGTAGAGTTCCTAATTTAGCAACCTACTTCTCTGCACTCTTCATTACATGTTATATCATTCGAGCTAACCCTAACTAAAGATCTATTTTGCAGCTTTGCAAAACTTTCTTAGGGGGCCGCTCATGAACCACTATTTTGCCTTAGCTGTTTTTATCAGCGTAAGCACCATATCCACTCTCGTTAGCGTCGGCGCTTCTGACGAACCACATAGGCAGCCCCCTATAGCCAATGGTCTTAGGCCAAGCGTCCATATTGAGAATATGCCGCCTACGTTAAGCAGCTTAAAGGAACGAATGACGTATCATAATGTTCCCGGGGTTTCGGTTGCTTTTCTGCAAAACTACGTAGTTACTTGGGTGCATACTGAGGGCGTAACAAACAGTAAAACCAACTTCCCGGTCGATGCCCAGACCATGTTTCAGGCCGCGAGTATTTCAAAGCCTGTATTTGCTACCACTCTAATGCGGTACCGAGAAATCAACAACCTCGACCTTGATATTGATGTTAATAGCCTGCTAAAAAATTGGCAGCTACCTCAACACCAATGGCAGCACACAAGCCCAGTTACATTGCGTCGCCTATTGAGCCATACAGCTGGGACGAATTTATCCAATTTTGGTGGCTACCGAATAGAGAAAAAAGTACCGTCACTTATTTCCCTCCTTGAAGGTACACATAAAGAAAACGCCGCGCCCCTAGCCGTGCTTGCAGAACCGGGAACCAAGTTTAGATATTCTGGGGGCGGAATAACCCTCGCACAAATGGTTTTGGAAGATCAGGCAGGCAGAGGCCTTCCAATATTGGCCAGCRAATATCTTTTTAAACCACTCAACATGAAACGCAGCAGCTTTACTCAGCCCTTGTCTGACGAATTTAAAGAAAACGTTGCGCTCCCCCACGACGACAGCGGTATKCTGTACAAAAAAGGCCCTCTAATTGTCGGGGAAACTGCAGCCGCAGGCCTKTGGACAACACCTACGAACCTTATGCTATGGGCGGCCGAAATTTTACGTGCAAATAACAATAAAGGGCAGCTCATATTTGGCACTAAAAGCGCGAAAGAAATGCTAACCAAACATAATGGTAGGGCAGGCTTAGGTCTTTTTCTTAAAGGCGATAAAGAAATTATCAAATTCAATCATGCAGGTGTTACATCAGGAGCCACGGCGATCTTTCTCGCACACACCAAAACTGGCGACGGCGTGGCGATCATGACTAACGGCGATAACGGCCAACTATTGACCCAAGAAATTCTATTTCGGCTAGACGAACTGTACGGGTGGGATGAAGCTCGGCCCATAGTTAAACAATTAGCCGTTGTCTCGGATAAAAACCTCCAGCGTTTTACAGGGCAATACCGATTAACTGTGCCCGTAAAGGTAACAATGAACATAACATTTGAAGGCGGYTCACTCATYCTAAACGCGGGAAGMATTCTAAAAAATAGAGTTTTCTTACCCGAAGACGMGACWCAGTTCTTTTCTACTGATCGCGAAACGTTAAGCTTCGGCTTTGACGAACGAGGCGAGGTAATCGGCCTAACATATGGCGACCGATACCGCAGATTGTTCAAAGCAGAGAAAATCAAACCGACCACCAACTGATCTAGCCCAACAGGAAACTCTATAGGACCACAAGGCCGTCTTTGGACCAATTGCACAGCGTTAGGTTCGCGGCTTTGGCTGTTCTTATGGCGAAGGCTGTCGGTGCGGAGAGGGCGATGAGGGCCGGCATTTTGGCGCGGATGGCTTTGGATACCATCTCGTAGGAGGCGCGGCTTGATACCARACAGTAYCCGYCWKCRGSSTCAAAMYCCTGCTGCASCAAWGCRCCGATCAGCTTATCSAGCGCRTTATGGCGGCCTACGTCCTCGCGCACCATGTAAACATCACCGCCCGCACTTACCCATGCAGCACCGTGTACGGATTTGTTGAGCTTTTTCAGCGGCTGTTGCTGCTGGAAGGAGGCCACGGCTGCGATAACGTCTCTATATATCAACTCAGCAGGCTTTTCAGACACCGGTGCCGGGTCTTGGAACAAGCTTTCCATCGAGGAAATACCGCAAAGCCCGCAACTGCTRTTGCCCACCAGCGTACGGCGCGCGGCTTTCACCTGAAAACGCTCTAGTTTTGCTTCGTTTATCGTGATCAGCAGGTCGATGCCCTGCTGCTTTTCGCGTATTTCGATGGCTTTTATGTCGGCAGCGCTGTCGATGACGCCTTCGCTGAAGGAAAAACCGTAGGCGAAATCCGTTAGATCCTGTGGGCTGGCCAGCATAACCGCGTGATTATGGCCGTTATAAACCAGCGCAACCGGGGCTTCTTCTGCCACATCCCATCGGATCGCCTCAGAACCGTCCCTGCCCTGCAGCTTGGCGGAAACAGAATGGCTCGGCTGCCAATATTTTAAACTCTCGCTCATACTTGTTCCACTGGCTTATTCCGCCGGTTCCACTTGGCGGGTTGCTATGATGCTTTCCGCATAGCGCTGCTGCCATTCAGATTTATGGTTAGCTGGCGTCACTTGCACTGCTGTCACCTTGTATTCAGGGCAGCTTGTCGCCCAGTCGGAAAGCTCAGTGGTGATCACATTCGCGCCGGTTTCAGGGTGGTGGAACGTGGTATAAACAACGCCCGGCGTCATACGCTCGGATATTTCTACTGAAAGGCATGTCTCGCCTTTGCGGGACCGAACAGAAACCCAGTCGCCCGCGCGAATACCGCGCATTTCAGCGTCAGACGGATGGATTTCAAGCACGTCTTATTCCATCCACAGGTTATTATCCGTGCGCCGCGTTTGCGCGCCGACATTATATTGGCTGAGGATACGG
>JAESRJ010000298.1 GCA_016764715.1 Kordiimonadaceae bacterium
TTCAGAAAAGCCGATTATGGCATTGAGCGGCGTGCGAAGCTCATGGCTCATCTTGGCTAAGAATTCTGTTTTTGCGCGGTTTGCTTCCTCAGCAACCTTCAAGGCTTCCTGTAGCTGCTTGGTGCGTTCTTTCAGTTTAATCTCAACGCGCTCGCGTTTTTTGATTTCAGTTTCAAGCCGCAAGGCAACATGAAACCATCGCGACAAGCCAAGCCCGGTTAAAAACACWCCCGGAATATAGCCAAAAACCGCAACCAGCAGGTTCCAAGAATCTTTGCTGGCCATCGCAAGCATRTAAGGCTCAAGTGCCGTTTCTTCGAGGTAATCCACTAGCGCAGTGATGCTGAGAACRGTCATGCCRATCAGCACCCAWATGACGCCYCTGTCCATCCCCGCAAAACGGCGATACCGCATAAGCAAAAAAACAGGAACAATGGTAATGCCAAAAAAGATCAGCAAGTCAGGATGCAAAATACGCCTTTCCTGCAATTGAGCCTGTATTATCTGCCCAACTCAAAATCGAAAACACGATAGGTCGATCGACCATTCCCTTGAACTCCACAGTCAGCAAACAGCCCCGMTGCACYAAGTAAACCGTAAACGTTAAAATGCACCAATACTGATACCGTAACTATATACCAACTAATTCTTGAATCAAAAGGGCAAAAAGCCCCTTGAATTTCATCAAGCGCCTTTTAGAACATTTGCGATCGACTTCAGTTCTGCTGCCCATCACCCGACAATCGTCTGCATACGTGAGCTGTCTTATGCGCTGCGTGCCAGTCCCACCGCCACCCGGTCCCGCGGGAATTTAAGGCAGACGCTGGTGCCCACTTGCGGTTGGCTTTCGATCAGCATTTCCCCTCCGTGAAGTTCGATAAAATTCTTCACCAGCGTTAACCCCAAACCCGCGCCTTCGTGGCTCCGCGTTAATGTTCCGGCAACCTGGCTGAACGGATTTACTACATGAGCAATTTCGGCTGCTGTCATACCGCAGCCTGTATCTTTCACAATCACAGAGCAGCTATCATCTGGCATAAGGAATGTTGCGACCATCACATTGCCGCCGCGTTTTGTGAACTTAACTGCATTCAAAACAAGGTTGAAAATCATCTGCTGCACCATGCGTTCATCGGCGCATAGCTGGAGGCCTCCCACAATCTCAGACGTAACGGTTACACCAGATTTAACGATCTGAAACTCCATCAGTTCAAGCGCCTGATGCGCCGTCCTTGATAAATCAAAATCAGTTTCAACCAATTCGATTTCATTATTCTCTGAGCGCGAAAAATCAAGTACATCGTTCACAATATCAAGAAGTTTCTGCCCGCTTTTGTTGATGTGCGATAAATATTCTACATATTCGTCCGGCCCCACTTTGCCGAACATTTCCTTTTGCATAATTTCAGAAAAACCAATGATAACGTTGAGCGGCGTCCGCAACTCGTGGCTCATATTGCGTACAAAGTCTGCCTTCACCCGGCTTGACGACAACGCATTCTCTGCAGCAATTTTATAGTCTTCTGTCAGCGACTTTAATCGGTCCTCCGCACCTTTGCGCGCTTCGATTTCGTCTTGCAGCTGGGCAGTCAACTTGAACCAGCGATAAATTCCAATTCCCACCAAAATCACACCGGGTAAATAGACAAGCAGAACACGCACGGCATTATAGATGGGGACATCGAAAGTCGTATGAACGAAGTCCCGAAACAGATAACTGTCTGCGTAATCGAGACCCGTCGCGGCGCTCAGGAATAGACAGCCGTAAAAAATACTGACAAAACTAGGGTGCATGTTGGCCGGTTTTCCGTACCGGCGCAGCAACATAATTACGATTGCCGTAATGCCCAGAAAAATAAACAATTCAGGGTGAAAATAGCGCACGAGCCCTCCTCCTGTAATTCACTTCGTGGTAGTGGAACTGGATACACTGGCAAGAGCCGCAACTAGGCCGCCCCCTAATACATACCGACAGAGTACCAAAAAAAAGCACCGCCGTGTTACGAAACTATTGCTTACAGCAGCTTTTATTTGTGGCAATAGTCTAATCAGTTGAGCGCGCGGCGATTTTACAATTTGGCAAACGATGCATAAACTCTTTCACATTCATAAATACCCAGTTTGGCTGTTTGCGCTCGGTACTCAGGCCAAATCTTTTCGGGATAACCCGATCATTGGATCCCGAACCTTGAACAGGCTTGGCCTACATGCTGSGCGTGTGCTGYTTGCTGATTTTTCCGCAAGAATACGCTGGATGATGCTGTCGCCGCTCATGCCAAAAGACCTCCGCCTCACGTTCCGGCGGGATGGTTTTGTTCTGATTGAGAATTTTATTAGCCTTGCTGACGTCCAGAAAATACGCAGTGAAATAACAACCTATTCCGGCCCTGTTCGCCAGATGTCACAAGGGGACACAGCAACGCAGCGGATCATGCTGGACAGCGCAGCAGGCGTGACTTTACCTGTCACAAGCAGAACAGCACATAGCAAAAAGTTACGCAATTATCTGGCTTATTGCGGCGCGAAATGGAGCCATTCTGTGATGTATGTGCAGCGTATCCATAATGGGTTCCGCGACGCAGCTGCAGACCCGCAAAAAAATATCCATTCCGATACATTTCACCCGACCATGAAAGCGTGGCTTTTCCTTGAAGAYGTGYCYGCAKCCAAAGGCCCTTTCACYTATGTGCCMGGWTCAGCGCGCYTAACYTGGGCCCGSYTGAARTGGGAATAYAGGCAGTCRRTRAATGCGGYKKCSCTGAAYAATAAATATTCAGAAAAAGGCTCCATGCGCGCAGATGTGAAAGATTTTGCCGAGCTGAGTTTGGGCRGCCCCARGGGCATCACCGTMAAGGCGGGCACCTTGGTARTTGCCAACACACACGGCTTTCATGGCCGCGGCCAAGCCGAGCCCGGTGCATCGCGGATGGAATTATGGGCTTACAGCCGCAATAACCCCTTCAGCATATGGCCAGGGTTGCCGCTCGATTATGTGGCCGACGTGAAATAYCGGGCTATGGAATGGTTCCGAAAACGCAAGGACAAGCAGGCTGCGGCGAAAGGTGGCCGCGCCAGCTGGTTTCTGGTCGACGCCGCCGATATGGTGCGCCCTAAGGGCAGAGCCTCGCAAAACCTTGATATGCCTGCAGGAGCCGATAAAAAAGGCCATGGTTAAAAAAAGTGCAGCAAAATAGCACGAGCGCGCTATGCTGTGCCTCACTTTGAATTTATTGTGCAGAAACAGGSACTAGAGCGCYKTCYTRCCRAAMGCTCMCGCCYRMCTGYWTAMTAGYATTTTAGGAATATGAATGCCTGCTACGYCTCAAGATCTCGCTGTAATTRTCATGGCYGCYGGAAAAGGCACCCGGATGAAATCWTCACAGCATAAGGTTTTGCACCCAGTGGGCGGCAAAGCGATTTTGGGTCATTTGCTGGATACAGTCGCCGCGCTGRCCCCTGTTAAAACCCTGCTCGTTGTTGGATCCGGCAAAGAACAGATTGTCGCCGCCTACCCTGACGCTGATACCGTGACACAGACGGAACAGCTAGGCACCGGMCACGCSGCGCARRTWGCSCACGRMGCRCTGGMGGGTTTYAGCGGCGAYCTGATGATMYTRCCRGGSGAYGTGCCCTTYCTGCCMGWMRCSATACTCGCSGAAATGCARRCGYTGATCGSTAARCCRGAAAAYGGCCTYGTGATYCTSGGMTTTCGCCCARWTGAYCCWGCRAARTATGGCCGCCTRGTKCAGGAAACAGACGGCTCTATCGCCCGTATCGTCGAATATAAAGATGCGACCGAAGAAGAACGCGCTGTAACGCTCTGCAACTCTGGCATGATGGTTATATCTGGCGAGCAAGCGGGCGCGTGGCTAAACCGGTTGGATAATAACAATGCGGCTGGCGAGTATTATTTGACAGATCTGGTCGCTTTCGCCCGGCACGACGGCGTGAATGTAGCCTTTGTTGAAGCCGAAGAGGATGTGGTTTTGGGAATTAATAGCCGAGAAGATTTGGCGCATGCGGAAGAAATTCTTCAAAGAAAACTGCGCAAAACCGCTATGGCAAACGGCGTGACGCTGCAAGACCCGAATACCATTTATTTCTGTGAAGACACGGTTATTGCGGCAGACGTTACGATCGAACCAGGCGTCTTTTTTGGCCCAGGCGTCACAGTTGAAACAGGCGCAACGATCAAAGCCTATTCCCATATCGAGGGGGCAATTGTGCGGGCGGGTGCTAGTATCGGGCCTTTCGCCCGTCTGCGCCCCGGCGCCGACATTGGAAAAAATGCCAAGATCGGCAATTTCGTAGAAGTTAAAAAGTCCACGCTTGGTGAAGGGGCCAAAGTCAGCCATCTTTCCTATATAGGCGACGCCACCGTAGGCGCAGCGGCCAATATCGGCGCAGGTACCATCACCTGCAATTATGACGGCTTTCTAAAATACCAAACCATAATTGGCGAAGGCGCGTTTATTGGTTCTAATTCYGCGCTCGTTGCGCCGGTGACTATCGGCGCTGGGGCCGTTGTCGGKGCAGGCAGCGTTGTAACCAAAGATGTGGAAACAGATGCATTGGCTGTCGCACGCGGCAAACAGCGCAACGTTGCAGGCTATGCAGCGAAGTTCCGTGCGCAAAAAGCCGCAGAAAAAGCGTCCAAGAAAAAGTGATAGAGTGTCTCGGCCCTCGTTTTCCGTATCAACAGCGTAGTARCGCCCCGYTTTAGTAGACTTGCCAAGCCAGATTTACGGTCATTCGGCAATAGTTTCATTGCGCTCGGCGTAGGCAATAGTTTAATGCTATTCCGCAAAGGGTTTGGGCAAAACCAGCCGGTCTCCTTGGTCACGTGACTATGTCGCAGAACCAACGAAAAGGCACCTGCGATTTYCGGCATGCAATAAAGCGGGGAACGCGGGCATGGCACCAAACCAGCACCAGAGGCGCGTAACGGATGCACARCGTGCAAGCCGCAGTGAAGGACGATAAATGGATAATCAAACGTTTGATTGGTACGGTATTCTYAGTGACTTGAAATTCGGTAAGAATGCCATGGCYGGCCCTCTAAAAGCTGGGCGCTTTAACACCGTTCTTCAGCATTACGGCGTACCGTCCAACAATCCGTTTGGCACATTGACAGATTATCTCCTGTACGGAGCYGCCGCGCTGTTAAGCCGCCAGCCCGCCGACACAGATAAGGCGCTGGGGTACCAAACTCAGTTAAACGACAAAACCAAAGCCGTCAGCCTTTTTTATTGGGCACAGCAGGCGCTTGAACACGGCCAAGTCGTCTTAGCGATCAAGCTTCTGGCGCCGCTTGCCGACGAAAACACAAAAGACCCTGAGATATGCTTGCAGTTGGCAACCTGTTACCGAACAGGGCATAATTTGATTAACGGTTGGCCTTATATCAAAAGTGGCCTTACCCATAACCCGACCCATGCCGGGCTACTTACTCTCTCCGCGCAGTATCATTTTAATGACGGTAACTTGGTAGAGGCCGCGAGCATCGCCAATGCCCTGCTAGCAGCAAATCCGGATAATCAGGTTGCTTTTAACATTCTATCCATGGCCAAACCGGATGATATCGACAATACGCGCTTAGACCATTTCAAGGCGCTGGCCAATCGGCCAATCACGAGCGGGCTATCCGCAGCAGGCATAAATTACGACATTGGCCGGGTGCTAGATAAGCGCGGTGAGTACGCGGCAGCATTTGCATCTTTTGAGAACGCCAACTTTCTTGTGCTCGAAAACCTGCCGGCCAATAACCCGGGCTATGACGCGGCCCTCGATATGTCTGATTTTACAATCAGCCGCGATCTTTTGGCCCAGCTTTCTCCCATTCCGTATGCGGGAAGTGCCGCGCCTGTCTTCATCGTTGGTGTTCCGCGATCTGGCAGCACGCTGGTGGAACAAATGCTGGTTAGCTATCCTAAAGCATACAGCTACGGCGAAAACTTCCTTATCCCCAACATCGCCGCAGAAGCAGAAGCCTTGATCGAAAAAGGCAACCTCAGCGCCGCACAGTCCAAGATGCAGGAATGGCAAGAACGCTATCTCAGTTCGGCACTGTCAAATATCCCAGACGCTGCTGTCATTATCGATAAAACCCTAGGCAACACGCGCTACATTGGCTTTATCAAAAAGCTGTTCCCTAACGCCAAATTTATTCTGATGCAGCGCGGCGCGCTTGACAACGCGCTCTCTATCTATTTTTCTCCGCTTGGCATCAACAATTTGTATGCTGCGGACATTCCAGCCATTGCCGCCTTCATGGGCACGGAACAGAAGATCAACACCCACTGGTTGGCTGCTGATTTAGATGTCAGTTCGCTTCAGTATGAGGACCTTGTGGTATCACCGGAAGAGACAGTTAAACAACTGCTTCAGCAACTGGGCTTGGCATGGGACGATGCTGTCATGCAGTACCACAACAACAAACGGTCCGTTCATACCTACAGTGCGCATCAGGTACGGCAACCAGTTTACAGCACCTCGAAAAAGCGCTGGCAGAATTATGCGGACAATATTGGCCCGTTAAAAAAGGCTCTCGAAGAGCATGGCTTTAATGGCTAGTTTTTGCGACAACTGTAGATTGGCGGGTGCAGCGCGCCACCTAATCGGCGCTGAGCTGTCAGCCCATCAAACCAGCGAAAAGCGCCGCTGAATACGGGCAATGCAGTCGTCGCACCAAGCGCAGTAGGCTGTGTGCACCGCAAGGCCAGCCGATAACGTCATCTGCACATAAAATTCGTTTTCGGGCAG
>JAESRJ010000299.1 GCA_016764715.1 Kordiimonadaceae bacterium
ATTATGACTTAATGTCGAAGGCGTAATGAGCTTGGCGCCAATGAATTTAGCGTTACGGTAGTTTGGGAAAATACTTAAAATATAATGGCACGATAAGGGAGTGGGCAGTGATTAGAATAGTGAGCCTTTTGGCACTGGTTTTGTTGGGAACAGTGATCGCTAGTGCGAAGCCGCTGGATTATTATCTGGTGGAGGGCACAAGCTACGACCAGACGGTTCTGAAGCCTTACGAGGTTTTTGGTCACGATATAGGTGACCAGCCGGTCCGCCACGACAAAATGGTGACATACCTGCGCCTGTTGGCCGAGGCTAGCCCGCGCATTTCCGTAGAAACTATTGGCCAGAGCCATGAGGGCAGGCCAATCTTATTTTTTGTGATTACGTCGCCTGAAAATCACGCTCGCCTTGAAGAAATTCGCACCAATCAATTACTGCGCACCGATCCGAAAACAGCCAAACGCGCCAGCGACGATATGCCAGTGGTTACATGGTTGAATTACGGCGTGCACGGCGCGGAAGCCAGCGGCATGGACGCTGCCATTCCGACGCTCTATCACCTTGCTGCTGCTGAAGGCGACAAAATAGAGGATCAGCTGAAAAACAGTGTTATCCTAGTTACAGCCGTCTTTAACCCAGACGGGCATAGCCGCCGGGCTGCATGGGTTACTCAGTACGGCAGCAATGTAATTGCGACTGATCCTGAGCACGAAATTCATAGCCAGTTTTGGCCGGGTGCCCGCACCAATCACTATTGGTTTGACTTGAACCGTCAGTGGTTGTTGCAAACACAGCCTGAAAGCCGGGCGTGGCTGACTAAATGGCACGCGTGGAAGCCTCAAATTTCAGCGGATTTCCACGAGATGGGTACCAATAGTACCTATTATTTCCATCCCGGTGTGCCGACACGGATCTACCCTGGCATTCCAGCGAGAAGCCGGGAGCTGGCGGTTGAATTGGCGGGTTACCATATCAAATGGCTAGACAGCGAGAAGAAGCTCTATTTCTCTGAAGAGGGCTTCGATAATTATTACATCGGCAAGGGTTCAACTTACCCGCAGGTGAACGGGTCGCTCGGCATTCTTTTTGAAGCGGGCGCACAGATGGGCATTTCGAAGGAAAGCGATCAGGGCCTAAAAACATATTCTGAGAATGTGCAGACCCACGTGGGCACAAGCCTATCGACTATCGAGGGCGCGGTTGGGATGCGCAGCAAACTACACGCCTATCAGCGGGCTTTCTTCCGAGAAGCACCGAAACTAGCCAGCAGCGACAAAGTGAAGGGCTACGTTTTCCGTGCGCCCGAGGATCATGCACGCCTGGATATGTTCCTCGCCCTGCTCGCCCGCCATAAAGTGAAAGCCTATAAAGTGAAAGGCAAAGTAAAGTCTGGCGAACGCACTTTCGGGCAAGGCAGCTTTATTGTGCCGATGGATCAAGCGCAATACCGGATGGCAAAGGCGCTGTTTAACCGGATCACCGAGTTTCCGGACAAGGTCTTTTATGATGTGTCTGGCTGGACGATGCCCTTGGCCTACGGGCTWGACTACGGCGAAGTAACGTCGAGCGTGCGTAGCAAACTAGGCGCCCGCGCTGAAAGCACGGGCTTTGTTGCAATGGAACCTGATGCAGCCAGTTATGCCTACGTTTTCCGTTGGTCAGATTATTATGCGCCGAAGGCCGTGAACGCTTTGTTGCAGGCTGGTATTTTGGTCCGCGTTTCCAAAGAGCCCATTCGTGTGCAAACCACGCGCGGCATTGTCGCCTTTGACCGCGGGGCGATCATTGTTCCTAAGCATCACCAGAAAGTAGCTTCTGGCTATATTGACCGGCTGATGAAAATACTGGCGGCAGAAAACAGGCTTACGGTTCACGCCGCAGTTTCCGGGCACACGCTCGGAGCAGGCGCAGACCTAGGTGGACGCAACTCTGTATCTGATTTGAAGTTGGTGAAACCGCTGCTGGTCACGGGCCCTGGTGTTTCATCCTATGACGCGGGCGAGGTATGGCACCAGCTTGACAAGCGCATGGACATGCCGCTGACATTGGTTCGGAAAGATCGGCTTAAAGATGTAACGCTTAGCAATTATACCCATATCATTCTCGTGGGCGGCAGTGGCTCGAAGTTCCCGTCCTCAATGAAAGACGACTTGAAAGATTGGATCAAAGCGGGCGGTACCCTCGTGGCACACAGCGAAGGGGCTAAGTGGGTTTTAGATACATATTTCAAGAATGACAAAGACAAGAAAAAGAAGAAAAAGGCGAAAACGCCAACGCGGCTGACGTATGCGGACAAAGGCCAAAATGACGCCGAGCATGTTATTGGCGGCGCGCTTTTTGAAAGCAGTATTGATCTGACGCACCCTATGGCTTTTGGCCTTAGCCGCGATAAGGTAGCGACCAATCGCAACGCTAGTTTTAAATTATCGGCACCGAAAGACCCATACGGCCAGGTGGCGGTCTATTCTGACAAACCATTGCTTTCGGGCTATGCGTCGGAAAAACGGTTGGCGGAACTTGGCGGTAGCCCCATGATGACAGCTCAACGCATGGGCCAGGGCGCAGTGATTTTGTTTGCAGATAATCCAAATTTTCGGGCAACCTATTTAGGGGCTGAAAAGTTGTTTATGAATGCTCTGTTTTTCTCAGACGCGTTTGACCGTGCGCGAGGCGGTGACGAGGCCGACGCTCAAGCTGTAGAGGAATAAGCTTGGCAGCTGGCGGCTGCAGAGCTGCCAGCTGCGCACTGTTTACGAAGTAGGGTGTGAAAGTGTGCCGATRAATGAATGGTGGCGGGGCCGCTTAGCCTTCGACGCCGCGTTCGAACATCGCTTTGAGCACCAATTGGTCCGCATTGGCATCAAAAATATTGGCTTCTTCTGCGTTTTGGAATTGCAGAGAAAACAGGCACACGCTTTTGCTTTCATGGGGCCCTAACCACAAAGTCATGCTTGCGCTTGAACTGATCGGGCTATCTGTGCGGTCAAAGGAACCCCGCCAACTAACTGATGATAAGTAGACATCATCTGATGTGTTAGTGATTTTGCCAGAAATGCCCCGTCTGCTATCCGAATCACCGCCGGTACAGCTGCTCGGTTCATCTTTGCTAGAGGCCGTAACAAGAAGCGTGCCGGGATAGTAGCGCGCAATTGTATTGTTGCAGTGGCTGTGGGTATTATTTGCTGCATCAGAAAATTCGTCTTCGGGAGCAGGTGTTATGCATTTTTTCCAGCCGAAGAGCGTGCCGTATTCTTTGTTAGGGATCACATCCGTTTGGGTGTTCGAGAAACGGGTCACCGTCCACAGGGGCACAATAGCCTCCGAGAAAGCAGCGCCGACTACTAAGATCGTGATGACAAAAATTTGCACGGAAGACTTGCGCAAGTGTTATCTTCTTTCTGCTCAGTTGTTTGTGGGCACCGGACTGGCGTTGGTAAAGTCTCTGTCAATCTAGTTAAGATTGCGTCGAAATGAAATTCTAATATTTCAAACTGGAATGCAGGCTTTAGTATTTATTAATAACGGATCCGTTAGGGTTGTCGTGTAAACCTTTTGGTTCGTAAGCGCAGTGATCTGCAGCGTCTTTGGTTGGAGGAGATATTTATGGGTATGTTTTCAAGGGCTTGCTTCACTGTAAAAGTGGGTGTGATTGCCTCAAGTCTCATTTTAGTGGGGTGTGGTGAAGGTGGTGCACCTGAGCAGAAAGAAGCGAGCAAGATTGCTGGTATATATTTTCGTTACGCTGTTGAACACGCCGTTGGAAGCCCAATCCGCTTCAGAAATCTGATGACCGATTCGGTTATTGCTGCGGGTGCGCTTTGTGTTCAAGAGCAGATTGTTTCCAAAAAACTGGGTATTTATGGCCGTTCGAGGCTGCAGTCTCTATTCTTAAGAAATCTATTTCCCAGTGAACTAGCCAATTACAAGAGCTTCATTTCGGAAGATCGTGTCCAGAAAAGTGCATCCGACCGTGTCCTCAAATTAGGGTTCAAGTCATTGGGCGAAGCGGCCAGAAGCAGCAACCTGATCGCTAAGGCGCTAGTTAATGAATATGCCTACTACGCTCAGTTCAACCGATTGCACCAAGTCAGAAACGGTGTGCAGCCGAATAATCTGGTGATGATGAAATGTGCGCCGAGGGATTTGCAATCAATGGTGCCTAAAGGCTGATACCTCATTCAGTTTTTTGGCGCAGTTATGCTGGCAGTGGTAGCCTATGCGTCCGCCGGGTTTGCGTGTGGCCAAATTCTGCTCTGGTGAACTGCATTCAGTCCTAAACTAGGGAGTCAAAAAACGAACGTAGCTCAACTTCAAAATCTGGAACTGCCTTCTGGTCGCTCTGAAGAAACTCCTGAAGGTAATGATAAAACATCCCGTCTAACAGCCAATAAGCCCGCCTATCCGTTAGCGGAATAGGCTTGCCGCCCAGTCGTTCAATAGCCCGCAAAGCCTCGGTGATGGTGTCCTGTAGCGTAACTTCTACTTCGCGTACGACCTCCCGGAAACTGATGTCGAACATGGCTTGTGACCGTGTGTCGTACCAAAGACAGTGTGCATTGGTATCCACCTCAATGGCATGAACAAACTGCTTGCAAAAACCATCCACTATTTCTTGTGCACTGGTCGCCTGTTCCACCAATTCGTTAAGGTCTTCAACAAATTTACGCTTGTAGGTTCTGACGCAAAAACTGATCAGCTCGACTTTGTTTTCGAAATAATAATGCAAGGTGCCTAAGGAAAAATCCGCTTTGGCCGCGATGTCACGCAGGCTAGTTTTTGCATAGCCGTTTTCAGCCAGAGCTTCCAGTGTCGCCGCAGCAATCTCGCCTCTACGCACATTAAATTTATTGGGCTGGTTTGCTCGGCTTTCCAGCAGTTCTTTTCTAGATGGTGATGTCACCAGGACCCCGCTCCGTTTTGACTTTTTAAGATTTTTTTGCCCGCCCTTTAAGTAACCGAATAACACCTGTTTTATCTAGCCTTTATATCGCCAGGCGAAATTCTAGCCGCGCGACATTCGAACTAATAGAAGATAACGCACATAATTTGGTCGACTGTCTATAAAAATAAATGTGATTACTTAAAAAAACTGGACAAACGACCAAATTTTCCATTACCGTACCGTACAACGTCAGGAAAACAGCTGTTCCTGGTGCTTCCGCCCACTGAATAAGTGCAAGCACCGGAATATAATTGAACGTTAAACGGGGAGGAATACATGAGGAATTTACTGAAAACCGAAGGACGGCGCTTAACGGCGCGACAGGTAATTATTGGATCMCTGYTGGTCTCGACGAGCTTGTCATTCACGGCCGCGGCGAGGGAAGAGGAAGACGATACATCTGTTTTAGCGCTAGAAGAGATTGTGGTTACAGCGCAAAAACGTGCAGAAAATCTGCAGTCGGTGCCAATCGCTGTCACAGCCTTCAGCGCCGGTGAACTTGAGCGCGGYGCTTTCAATAATATAATCGATATCGCACAGCAGGTGCCGGGCCTTTCGATCAATACACACTTTGCTAATGCTAATCCGAAAATTTACCTGCGCGGTGTTGGAAATAACGAATATCAGGCAAACGCTGTTGGTGCTGTTGCCGTATATCAGGACGGTGTTTATCTCGCGGCTGCTTCGGGCCAGCTGTTTCAATTTTTTGATCTTGAGGCTGTGGAGGTTTTGCGCGGTCCGCAAGGCACCCTTTACGGAAAAAACACCACAGGCGGCGCAATCGGCGTTCGCTCAAAGCGGCCTGACGGAACCTTCACGGGAGACTTCAGTGTTTCCGTGGGAAACTTCAATGCGCTTGATATAGAAGGCGGTTTTAGTTTCCCAATTGTTGAGGATGTGCTTGCAGCGCGGATCTCAGTTGTTTCCAACAACCGCGASGGTACCATTGAAAACACGTTCTTGGATGAAGGCGGTATCGGCCGCAACAACAAYAAAGTRAACGATATTGGSTCRAACGCCTTYCGKGTGTTRGCGGTSTWYACRCCRTCRGMTGAKCTAACSRTYGATTTCAATTAYCACCGTGGTCGYAACCGMAGCASYAGCCTYCARGGCGAAGCSTTTGCSCTTGARGATRTYGACGGGGACGGCACATTTGATGTTGCGAACGGCTTCTTTTTTGCTGGCGAAGACMCAGACCCTTACATTCAGTCCTATAACTTTGACTTGGCAGAGAACCTTGACGCGTCGGGTGGGTCGATCAAGTTGTCCTATGATTTTGGTAACCTAAATCTACTGTCTATCTCCGCGACCGAGCATGTGGCGAGGGATTCCAGAGAAGACGTAGATCAGAGCCCAATCCCGCTGTTGGAGATCAACTGGAACAACCGGTCTAGGCAATATAGTCAAGAACTACAGCTTTCGAATACCGACGACAGTACGCTTCAGTGGATTGTTGGTGGCTATTATTTCACCGACGAAATCGTCGTGGCTAACATCTATGATCTGGCGCGGGTGGCCGCGCCCAATAATCTGCTCATAACGCAAAACTATGACCAGGATACCTATAGCTATGCGGCGTTTGGGCAAGGGACTTACGCGATTTCCGAGCAACTGAATTTCACGCTCGGGTTGCGGTACTCTGATGAGACGCGGAAGTGGACGGGTGTTTCGACCGTTGTCAATATCGGACTGGACACAATTCCGCAGCGGAGCCTCGAAGAGGATTATTCCAATCTGTCCTGGCGTCTCGCCCTCGATTATCAGTTTGACGAAGACATGTTGGTCTATAT
>JAESRJ010000097.1 GCA_016764715.1 Kordiimonadaceae bacterium
GACACGCCTTCTTAAAGGCCGCAGTGGCCAAGGTAAATCACAACATGAAAGTCCATCATGCACATAAAACCACATAATAGGCTGCACAGCTTGCTTCTCGGTTCCGCATTAGTTGCAAGCATCTTTTGCACTCCAGCCCAAGCCGCCGAARATMAGGARAAAGCCAGYCCAACGCMTGCCGCCATTCATTCAATAATTTTTACCTGGATCAACGATCATTCAGCAATACACCCTTACCGCAAGGACGCGCTGCCCGCCATTCTCAAACAAGGCGCCATATGGACCCATCTATCTTTTCCAGACAGTCTGTATAACCATGATTTCGGTTTTGAGACGATGCCAGACGAAATGCACATTATGCGTTTCGATAACGCTCGCCATATGCAAAGGGTCTTTTCATCGCCTGAATATACCGAACCCGCCGAAAAATATTTCATCCTCGCTTTTTCAAAGGTCGCTGGCTTTCCCGCGACAGGCCCTGACCCAACGGTCGGAGAAAACGGCAACTTCAGAAACTATTTCGCGATTGGCCCGATTGATCTGGCAGATACCAACTTGCAAGCCGACTTTATTACTGCTTTTAAGAGAGCCGCTGAACGTTTCGGTTTAAAAGGCATTTCTACGCTTACGCCAATGCTTCCTGATGCGCCAGATTTGCTGTTGGTTTCAAGCTTCAGCGACAAAAGCGGCTACGATGCATTTATGACATCCGCGTCCGCTAATGCGCTTTTCAGTTCCCATACAGCGCGGTATGCACTGGTTGGCGGATACGACACCAAAAAGCCGCGCCGCTAGCGGCCCGCGCGCCGCGTCGGCGATCTAGGTTTCCGGAAGGTAATCTAGATCGGCGCTACCCAAGGGCAAACAGGGTTTCGTGAAGCGTTTATCGTGCCTCAAGTAACAGGTAAGGAGACTTTAAAACAAGGGGGCCCATTGCCCGATTATTACGCGTCAATGATTGGCAGGTGCCTATCCCAAGTATAAGCATGCAAGGTCACGCACAGTGGCTTGGCGCGGTCTTTCGCCAGCAGGCTATGTATCACCCATCAACAGCCAATCCGTGGCCGCGGTGCAGATAGACATCGGATTGCATTTCCACCAACCGTGATACTGTGCGCTCAAATTCAAATGCCCCGTCTCCCGCCGGGTATAAGTCTTCCGGCCGCACATCAGCCGAGCACAGAAACTTGACGCCGTGCTCATAAAGCGCGTCGATAAAGGTAACGAAACGCTTGGCTTCATTGCGTTTCTCTTTACTCAGCTGCGGGATGGCCACCATAATGATTGTATGGTAGGCCCGCGCTATAGCCAGATAATCCGCCGCTCCCAAAGGGTTAGCGCAAAGCCGTTTGAACGAAAACACCGCCACGCCGCGCGCCGCCTTTGGTACAAAAACTGTGCGCCCCTGCACCGACAATTCCGCCGATGGTACCTTGTCCGCATTTTCGACTTCGCGGTCAGTTAAGCGGAAGAAAGCTTCTGAAAGCTTCGCCGTGGTATCAGCATTTACCGGAGAATAATAGGTTTCCACACCCTTGAGCCTGTCATAGCGGTAGTCCGTCGGGCCGTTTAGGTCGACAATATCAAAGTCGGCCTTAATCCGGYCGATAAAGGGCTCGAACAGTGGCCTATTGATGCCGTCTTTATAAAGGTCATCCGGCGGCCTGTTGGACGTGGCCACAACAATCACGCCGCATTCCATCATTTCGCCAAACAGCCGCGACAGTACCATCGCATCCGCAATGTCCGTCACCTGCAATTCGTCAAAGCACAAAAGCGTGGCTTCCATCGCCATTTGGCGCGCTACAGGTGGAATGGGATCATCCTCGCTTGCTCTACCGCCTAGTGCCGCGCGTTCCTTGCCACTTGCCGAGCGCCATACTTTCATTCGGGCATGCACATCCAACATAAATTCGTGAAAATGCACTCGCTTCTTTGACTTGAGCGGCGCGCCTTCAAAAAACAAATCCATCAACATGGATTTCCCACGACCAACTCCGCCGTATAAGTAGACGCCGCGCGGTACTTTTTTGTCGCCACCAGACCAGCGGAACATCTGTGCAAAGCGCCAGCTTTTTATCGATAACCCGCGAGATTTTCCTGTGATTTCAGGATAGCCAACCAGTTCACCGTGTAACCGATCAAGATAGCTGAGAATGCGCAGCTGATCATCATCAGCGCGAATTTCGCCTTCTTGCTCCAGCATGCGGTAAACCGCTGTAGGGGTTGGGTGATCAGAGGACAGGGATGAAGGGGCTTTCACTGCGGGCACGGCAGAWATCCTTAAACTTTACGAACACGCCTTAAGCGCACTTGCCATTAGACACCGCGGTCACCACTTGTCAAAGGTTACATGAGCAGTGCTCGAAAAAGCCTAAAATAAAAGAATATTTTCGTCCAAGCGTTTAAACTTTTTAAACTCACCATAGATTATAGTGCTGGAGTGCAGAGGTTATGGTTAACAGTGCCGTAAATCTTGCAAAAAATTCACTGCGGGCTAAAAATTCTCAGCGGAACGTCGGAAAGATTCTGGTAAAATGACTATTGAAACGCGCATCATCCCCCTTAGCGGCGTCAAAAACTTTCGCGACATGGGCGGCTACAAAGCAGAGGACGGTAGGATCATAAAGTGGGGCCATATTTTCCGGTCCGGCAAGCTTTCCGATTTAACTGAGACATGCGGCACCGAGATGCTYGCSCGCGACATTGAAACTGTGATCGATTTTCGCTCTGAACCGGAAAAAGAACGCCATCCTGTCCATTGGCCTAACGGCTGGATCCCGGACTATAGGCCTGCGCCCATCGGCGGCAATGCCTCAGCTTGGATAAAAGAACTGTACGCGAGCCTTGCGGAAACTGATTTCCCTGCAGAGGCGCTCCATGAGCAATTTATAAAGGCATTCCAAACCATTCCCATTGATAATGCTGCAGGCCTGAAATGCTTCTTTGATACACTCGTCGATCACCATAAAGGCAATGCGGTGCTGTTCCACTGTACAGCTGGCAAAGACAGAACCGGCATTGCTGGCGCACTTTTGATGAAAGCGCTCGGCGTAAACGACGAGCAAATCATGGAAGACTTTCTGCTAACCAACCAGGCCGTCGGCCTAGAAGCCACGTCGGTAGGTGTCGCTGAATGGATCTCTATCAAAGCTGGCAAAACCATTGCCCCAAAAGACGTAATGCCGCTGGTGGGCGTTGAGCCTGATTTCTTGATCGCTGCCTTCAAGTCAATTGAAGCCAACCACGGCTCAATAGAAAGCTATCTACGTGATACGATGGGCCTGGACGCAGCACGCCATGAGAAGCTCAAAAACCTGTTCTTACAGTAGATTTTTGGCGCACTAAATCGTCGACTCCTTCGGCGGCGCACTTTCCATAGCTGCGATGCTTATGCTTTTGGTGGCGGCATCGCGGCGCTCAAAACCTTTCCATTCCGCCGTAAGTAGGTTAGACAAATTATTCTCCTGTAACAGTCGGATATGCGTCCTTTAATGAACGACCACCCAACAGACCCTTCAAACGAGGCAGAGCCAGGCAGCCTGCGCCAAAAAGCATTTTGGGGCGCAGCGATTATGGTGGCCACCCGCTTTTCGGTGCGGTTCCTTGGTTTAATCTCTGCCGCCTTTCTGGCTCGGCTGCTCACGCCAGAAGATTTTGGCCTGTTTGCTACCGCATCTCTTGCGCTGAGTTTCTTCCTTTTGATTAAGGACGTTGGCATGGGCGAAGCGGTCATAAAACAGAAAAACCTTACCAAGCAGGATTTGGATACGCTGTGGACTATCCGCTTCCTGCTCAGCTTCCTAAGCGCTGGGGCTTTGCTGATAGTCGCTCCTTTCATCGCGGTCTTCCTCAAAGATCCGCGCGTGCTGGCTGTTTTGCAAATAATGGCCTTGGTACCCATCATTGACAGTTTTGCCAGCCCCGCCTCAGCACTTATGCTGCGAGACTTTAAATTCGGCTCGGATTTTGTGCTGAAATCGAGCGACAAACTTGTGCGCGTCATCGTCGTTATTGGTGTTGCTCTTATCCTGAAGTCCTACTGGGCGCTCGTATTCGGCGCGCTTCTGGCTTCGGTCTTCGGCGTGATTATCAGCCATATTGCCCGGCCCTACCGGCCTAATTTCACCCTTGTCAATTACCGCGATCATATTGATTTTGCGCTGTGGACCTACCTCAGAAACGTCGCTAACTATGTGGCCCGCTCCTCGGACGAGTTTATTGTTCGAGGTATGACCTCGACGGAGTTTTTTGGCATTTACCACATGTCTCGTGACCTTGCCCGGACCTTGATAGGTGAGCTGATTGCCCCTGTCGGCGAAGCAATGTTGCCGGCGCTTTCTAAAATGCAGCAGGACCCAGCCCGCTTGGCTACCGCTATCTCAAATGTGTTCGGCGCTGCCCTTATTGTCGGCACTGCCGTTTCCTTCGGCGTCGCCGTTACTGCGCCAGAACTTGTCCTGGTGATCCTCGGGGATCAGTGGACAACCGCCGCGCCGTTTTTAACCATGCTCGCCGTAGGTGCCGCCTGCAACTCGGTCGGGGAAATAAASCGCAGCAGCTTTATTGCGGCGGGCCTGGCTAAAAGCTCCACCAATTTCTGGCTGCTCCGTGCGCTTATCTACAGTATCGGCTGCCTGATTGCTGGCCTCTATGCGGGACCAACGGAAATTGCCCTTACTTTCACAGCCCTATCGGTGTGCATGCTTTTTGTAGAAGCGCGTCATTTATTTATAGTCATGGGGCTAGAGGCCAGAATTTTATCCTTGGCCGTACGGCCGCTCACCTCCGGTTTTGCTATGGTCGCGGCGGTGTATTTCCTACCACTGCCAGACACCTTGCCCCTTATCCTCGTTCTTCTTTCAAAGGTAGCAGTAGGCGCCACGGCATTTGGTGTTGCGGCGGTGCTGCTATGGAAAATTAGCGGTTATAAAGAAGGGCCAGAGCTAACAATATATGCGAGCCTACCGTTGAAACTAAAGGCTGCCCTGCCTATTCAGCCCCTTAAAAACCAGTAGCAGCCAACAGCGTCTATAGTCTGGACGATGTGGCACAAAAAAGGGTGCCCGCRCATCCCTGCAAGCACCCTCTCCCGAATTTACAGTCGCGAGCTTTAACCGTGCCGTGAAACCATCATTTTCTTGGTTTCAGCAATCGCCTTGGCAGGGTTCAACCCTTTAGGGCAAGCGTTTGCACAGTTCATAATCGTATGACAGCGGAACAGTTTGAACGGATCTTCCAAGTCGTCCAACCGGTCACCTGTGCTTTCGTCCCGTGTATCGATAAGCCAGCGGTAGGCCTGCAGCAGCGCCGCAGGGCCGAGATACTTATCACCGTTCCACCAATAACTTGGGCAACTGGTTGAGCAACAGGCGCACAGGATACATTCGTATAAGCCGTCGAGCTTTTTACGGTCCTCAGGGGACTGAAGCCGTTCTTTCTCAGGTGTTGGGGACTGTGTCTCCAACCACGGCTTGATGGACGCATACTGAGCATAAAAATTGGTCAGGTCAGGCACCAGATCCTTGATAACTTCCTGGTGCGGCAGCGGCGTGATCGCAACGTCGCCTTTCACATCTTCWATCGGCGTCGTGCAGGCAAGGCCGTTTTTACCGTCAATATTCATCGCGCAAGAACCGCACACACCTTCGCGGCAAGACCGCCTGAAGGTAACGGTGCTGTCCATCTCATCTTTGATTTTGATGAGCGCATCCAGCACCATCGGCCCGCAGTTATCCATGTCTACTTCAAAAGTATCCATGTGCGGGTTTTTGCCGTCATCCGGATTCCAGCGGTAAACGCTGAAATTCCTGGTGTTTTTGGCGCCTTCGGCTTTAACCGATTTGCCTTTACCCACTACCGAGTTTTTAGGAAGTGAAAATTCAACCATTATTCTATCCTTCCTTAATACACACGGGCTTTGGGTTTAATATATTCGACTTCGTCTGTCAGCGTATAGTCATGCACGGGCCGGTCGCCGAGCGTGACTTTCTTGCCGTCAAACCAAGAGGCCGTATGTTTCATCCAGTTTTTATCGTCGCGGTCTGGGTAATCTTCATGCATATGCGCGCCGCGGCTTTCTTTCCGCGCYGCMGCGCCGTGCATTGTCARCACAGCTTGAGGCACCAGATTTTGCAGCTCAAGCGTTTCGATCAGATCACTGTTCCAAACAAGCGAGCGATCTGTGGTTTTAATGTCGTCAATGTTGGCAGCCACCGCATCAATTTTCACCACACCTTCCGCAAGCGAATCCTTAGTTCGGAACACCGCGCAGTGGGTTTGCATGGCGCGCTGCATCTCTAAGCGGCGCTCGGATGTAGAAGCCGAACCATTTGCGTAGCGCGCTGCGTCTAGACGGCCAAGTGCCATTTCGCTGTAACCCGCAGGCAGTGGCTTTTGAGTAGCACCCGCCTTTGTTATCTCCGAAATACGGTGCGCCGTTGCGCGGCCAAACACCACCAGATCAATAAGTGAGTTAGAGCCAAGCCGGTTTGCGCCGTGTACGGAAACACATGCCGCTTCACCCACAGCAAACAAGCCCGGCACAGTTGCGTCTGGGTTGTCTTTGGTCGGGTTAATAACCTCGCCGTGATAATTGGTCGGAACGCCGCCCATATTATAGTGGCAGGTTGGGATGATCGGGATCGGCTCTTTGTTCACATCAACGCCAGCGAACACTTTTGCTGATTCTGAGATACCCGGCAGACGCTCGGCCAAGAT
>JAESRJ010000300.1 GCA_016764715.1 Kordiimonadaceae bacterium
GGCAAAGCGAGAAAATCCGTCATCGATGAACATACCGCCAAAGGCGACATTGGTGCCGCTACCACTGCCAGCAATCCACAGCGCCAGAACGGCCATCAGACCACTGGTGGTCCAGATCAAAAGTGGACCCAGTTTGTCCTTGGTGGAATAGACCGCAAACAGCAGCGCGCTCAGCCATACGGACTTCGGCATCCGGTCCAGAATTCTATGCAGGCGGTGCTCGGCATCCCAGCTGAAGGCTGCCATCGCACCGGATTTCACGCGGGCCCTTTGAATAGCCATCACAACAAAGCTCATAATGAAAAACAACAGAAACGCCGTCACTAAAATATCAATGCCGAACCCCTCTTCGCCTCCAACCAAAATAGTGCCGCCATCCATTTTGGTGAACCAAACGATGGCCGCCGTAACAGCGACATTAATCACCACATTTGCGATGGTTTCTTTKCGGATATARCTATTCAGTGCTTCTGTCATCGGYGCGCTCCCCTGCAGCTCYATARTYSCTASTGAATGAGCTAACGTGAAAWGCTCTCTTTTCAAGGTCGCSACGCTCGGACCAAAAGCGTAAYAAAAAGTCCGCAGCAAACTGTTGATGCGGACTTTGWTTTTTATGGGCCAGAGTATAGCGGGAKGACTGGTTACCAATCCACCTGAGCACGCAAGCCTATTGTATTAACCTTGTTTGCTCCATCAGCACCGTTTGCACTCACAGCGAAGGCCTCACTGATACGGGAATGTGAATAGTTTGCACTAAACCGCGTATACCGGTTGAGCCACAGGCTTGCGCCCAATACGAAGGTATCCTGCTCGCCGCCGAATATGCCTTCGTCGGTTAGGTCGATCCTGTCAAAACGTGCAGCAACTTGAAAGGCATTGGCCCCCGTCAGTTTGATCCGGCCAAAAGTGCCTTTCGCAGGATTATAAGCACGTTTTTCGCCAGTGAAAAAATAGCTGGCCTCAATATAACCGCCAGAGAAGGTTGGGTCACCTTGGCCAACTGTAGGGCTACTCAAAGTCGCTTTGGTAATAGCCCATTCAGCTTGGAAGGAAAGTGGCCCGAATATGGACGCAGCTTCCACGCCGTAAAAGGTATCTTTGTTGGCAATGTTGCCGGTATTGATAAMACGATTTGCCAAATGCGCATGGGGGCGTTGACGGTAGCGGATATCGACCTGATCGTCCCCCAGGTCMCGCCTGCGGAATGACGCACCGAAATGCCACTGCGCACCCGCGATRACGGGRCTGTAGGTCGCGCGGGCAGCAAATGTCAGCCCTTCATCTTCCGCGACTGTGCCGTTATCGCCCCTAAACACACCSACGGTCAGCGTATAATYTTCACCACCAAGAGCAGCACTGATGCCTATTTGTCGCGCTAAACCAAAGGCATCGGTGAAAGAGGCACGTTCCATAAAGGTTGTGTAGCGGCCGCTGGTTTGTTCCTCGAGCGAATTCGGCGTTTTAAACTGGCCAATGGTGACCTTTGCCGTGCCTTTCCACTGTAGGTACGCATCTGTAACCGCAACATCATTACCAGCAAAGTCAGYCGCAAATTTATATTTGATGTTATTCCATGCCTTGCCTTCGATKCCCAACCGCGCCGCACGAAATTCTGTGGCTTTAATRTTATCGTTGTTATCRCTGTCATTGACGAAAGCACTATCGACAATCACCCGGCCCCTTAAGTTCATCTCAAAGTTACCGTCCGGGCTCGAAATACTAGGTGCAGGTTCCCATTTCACTTTTAGGTCGTTAGAGGCCTTTACGCGCGCTATGAGCTTTGCATTCGYCACAGGTGCAATCTGCACAGCAGCRGCCTTTTTCTCACTCGCCGCGACTTTTTCCTGAAGAGCGGYCAGCTGCTTTTGCAGCTCTGCCATCTGCTTCTTCAGGTCACTCATGTCATCTGCCGCRGCAGGCTGGAATGCCATTACCGTCGCAAGGGCAGTKGTCAAAAGTAAACCGCGTTTAATCTGCTGCATTCTATRCTCCTAAAAAGGTCTAYGCATGTGCGGCWTTGCCGCAATTTTCGCSTATGTCAGACGAGGCAACCAAATGCGTGCTGCTCGCCGTTCTTGTTGCGCAACTTACGGGATGAWGCGAAAGAGCTCAATGCTCTTAATATGACGGGACGATGACGCTTTTCTGTCAAAAGGTTGCGCCTGTCGCTAGTTTTAGAGATAAGAACTACATGACACAAAAAAGCACACCAATACCGGCCAACGCTGCCCATAATTCAGTATCAATTGAAAACCTGCCCTTACCRGCCCTGCTCATCTCAAACGGGAGACAGCTGCTTGCGGCTAACGAAAGAGCGAACGCTATTTTTGGCGAAAGCAAAACCGGCAGTGATATCGCTGGTGTGATCGAAGACAAGAAATTTCTAAAACTAGTGTCGCGTGCTGCAGAGACCAATACCACCACACAGTGTGAAATCGTTACCGGCGGGCATGCAAAACGACACTTCCAAGCCAGCATCAATCCTTTCCATGAAGAAAACCGGAAAGGGCTTTTCATCGTTTTTTACGAAACGACGGCCGCCTACGAGGCTGAAAAAATGCGGTCTTCTTTTGTGGCGGATGTCAGCCACGAACTTCGCTCACCGCTAACGACTATGATTGCTACCATCGAAACCCTGAAAGGTAGTGCAGGTAGCAAACCGGATGTGCGTGCGCGTTTTGTCGAATTGCTTGCGCTGGAGACCAACCGAATGCACCGCATCGTCGACGACCTTCTTAGCTTGTCCGCCACTGAGGCAAACGAACATATTGCACCGGAAGATGCCGTTCAGATCGGCCCTATTGTAACTAACATTGCCGAAGTGTTGGCAATGAAGGCCACCAGCAAAGACATGAACATCCAGCTGCAGGTTGAGCAAAATATGCCCGATATTTTAGGCGACAGTGATGAGCTGTACCAGGCGCTTTATAACCTCGCAGATAATGCGATCAAATACGGCAGTTCAGGCTCTGACGTRAAATTAACTGCCACATTTGCAAATGGTTTTGTGCAATTTAAAACCCATAACTGGGGGAGCCCAATTAAAGAAAAACACCTGCCCCGGTTAACCGAACGTTTTTACCGCGCAGATAAAAGCCGGTCTCGGGATCTAGGCGGCACGGGGCTTGGCCTCGCGATCGTAAAACACATCGTCAACCGGCACTTGGGTTCATTAGAGATCACCAGTAGCGAAGACTACGGCACGGTTTTTTCYCTTAAATTTCCTCAGAAATAGAGCTTTAAGTAGAGTGATTCCGCACCCTAAGAGCGACCTGATGAAAATACTACATTCCTTAACAATGTCTCACGCCACCACTCCAAATTGTGATACAGTTCGAACCAACGAAACGGGGAAGGCGTCAAAGGCGTTCCCGCATTGRCTGATAATGTAAATTGCATAGCATTCAAACGGCTAGGGAGCGTATGACTGCATTACTGATAGAAAATCCGACCAACGCAGAAGTGACCTGTCCTCATTTATTGCAGTTCCTAGAAACTTGGCAATCGATCAAAGCAGCAGAAGGCCTTCCGCGCCGTCGCCACTTCACCTTTCGCCTGCTGAAAGACTATCTTCCCGATATCGCCATAATGGACGTCGACAAGAAAACTGGGCGCTTTTTGGTCTCGCTTGTTGGCACGCGCTACACAGAAATGCTCGGGCGGGAAATGACCGGCATGTATGTAGACGAAATGCCACATACCGAGGAGATGCTGAAACGGTGCCAGAGGCTTGTCGAAATGGGGCAGCCCTATTTTGCTACCAGAAACCCGTTAAATTGGGCTGGCAAGGACTATAAATCTTATAGCACGCTCGGCGTGCCGCTATACGGCGACGACGAAACTGTATCCAAAATCCTGTTTTGTGTTTCGTTTGAGACAATGCCTCACTCAGTGTCACACGCTCTATAGTCAGAACAGTTTTTTAAGGGTAGAACTCTTTCAAACTTAACATGTAACGACAGCTGCAATGACATCACAATTTATCGAAAATCCTGACCCCCAAGACATCTCGTGCAGGCAATTGCGTGATTTTCTAAGTATTTGGCATCGTTTGAAAGCGGAGGTCGGCCTACCGGCCCGTCGGCATTTTACTTTCCAGCTGTTGAAAATGCATTTACCCAACATCGTGATTGTCGACTATTTGGCAGACACCAAAAGGTTTCGCGTGTCCCTTACCGGAACCAATTACACTGAAATGCTGGGCCAAGAAGTTAAGGGCTGGTATGTAGACGAGCTTACCGGCATTGGCGAACTGTTGGAGCGCTGCAGACATCTGGTCAAAACTAAAACGCCTTATTTGGCAGTCGATAATTCGCTGGAATGGATAGGGCGGGGCTATAAATATTACACAACAGTTGCTCTGCCGCTGTTTGATGAAGCTGGCTCCGTCAATAAGATCCTTTTCTGCCTTTCCTTTGACGATGCCTATGGCAACGTCTGAAAGCACTGATTTCCGCTGGGCCTCGCATGTCACAGCACTGTCATATATCCGYAAAGAAATCGACTTGCGCCGGCTTTAATATCCCTCGCAAGTGCTGGTAAAAACCCACTCTAGATAAACCGCCCTTGCTCCGCGCAATAAAACGGTTGGCAAACAGGTGGCCTTTCATTTGAACCAGCTTTATATTCAGGGCACGCGTGCCCACCACAACGGATAAAGCTCAATGGCCCYAGGCATACCCTATATTTTGATCGCGGAAGACGAACGCGGCCAAGCAGAAGTTCTGAAATATAACCTGGAGGAAGACGGTTTCCGTGTAGGTGTGGCCCCGGACGGACGGCAAGCACTGGAAATGATCGCCGAGGCCTTGCCCGACCTGCTCATCCTCGATTGGATGCTGCCTGAAATGTCCGGCATCAATATAATGAAGAACCTACGCGCTGGCACCGACACCAAACTATTGCCTGTTATTATGCTCACTGCACGCGGYGAGGAAGATGACCGAGTGCGCGGTTTTGAGGTCGGTGTCGACGACTATGTAGTAAAACCTTACCTGCCGTCAGAACTCATCGCGCGCATTCATGCAGTGCTGCGCCGCGCCCGGCCAGAGCTTGCCGAAGAGAAGCTCGAATACGGCGGCATCACGCTCGATTTAACGCGGATACGGGTCAGCCGTGACGGTGACGCAGTTGAGCTGGCCTCCACAGAATTTCGCCTGCTTCGTGCCCTTCTCAGCCGCCCTGGTCGCGTCTTCAGCCGCAACCGCCTGATAGACCTCGCCTGGAGCACTACGACCTTTCTTGAAGACCGCACCGTCGACGTCGCGATCAAACGCCTACGCCAAGCTTTAAACGAGGGCGATAAACCAGACATGATCCGTACAGTTCGTAGCGAAGGCTATTCACTCGAATAACACCTGCTTTGGGCTGCTCGCCTCTCTTCCGTGTTTTGCAGTCCTTGTCTTTTCCGGATGGTCGCTTTAGCGTAGTTCTTTGGGGGAAATGGGGAACTAAAATGAAACTACTTGCAACTATTGCTACTGGATTTGTGGCCCTGAGCCATTTTGGTTTTATGGCGCTTGAGATGTTCTTCTGGAACCATCCAACTGGCCAGAAGATATTCAACATTACGCCAGAGTTTGCAGCGGCGTCTGAAGCGCTTGCTGCTAATCAGGGGCTTTACAACGGCTTCCTTGCTGCTGGCCTTGTATGGGGCATGCTTAGCAAGAAAACTGACGTGGTTAAATTCTTCCTGATGTGTGTTATTGTTGCAGGGTTTTTCGGGGGCTACACCGTCAGCCTAAGCATCATCAAAAGCCAGGCTCTACCTGCTCTTATTGCCTTAGCACTGGTCATTTGGACGAACCGTAAACAGCGTGCTGCGACCTAAGACAGATACCAGCTAATATCGGGCGGATCAGCGCTSGCCCGCACACGTACAGGGGATTGAMCTCTCAGTGTRTTAACTTGCGATTTGGTGCTTTTCCGCCTCTTGGACGTATATGTCGACTGCAGCTTCAACTTGATCACACAGAACCTTAAACCGCTCGGCAATTTCAGCGCCTTTGCTGAAGTTTTTATCGGTTGCCAGTATTTCCAGCTCGCGCGCCAGTTCCGCAAGCGGATGTGCGCCTATTTGAACGGCGCAGCCTTTAAAGGAATGTGCGTGCGCCAGCAGCRCATCAGCATCTTCTGTATCAATTGCCGCCACCACCAGCCCTTTAGTATCTATTGAGAAGCCATTATATGTTTTAAGGAGCTCTGCAAAGTCGTCTCCTGCAGTTACCCGCAGCGCGTCAATCGCGTCCGGGTCAAGCACAACTACTAGCGCCTCAAGCGGTGACGCGTTTGCCACCAGTGCTTCTGGTAACCACTGCGTTAGCTTCTTCTCTAAATCAGTAATCAAAATTGGCTTTGCCAGGTAATCGCTCATCCCGGCCTCTAGGCATGTTTCTTTAAATCCAGCCATTGCGTTTGCGGTTAGGGCAATGATCGGCTGACCGCGCGAGTTATTGCCCGATTCCAGATCTCTGATAGCCAATGTAGCTTCAAAACCGTCCATCTCAGGCATTTGGCAATCCATAAATATGACATCGTAACAATATTTAGCGGCCATTTTGAGGGCTTCCATACCGTTCCCTGCCGGCGTAACCGTGCAGCCAAGCTTTTCCAGCATATTGATCGCTACCATCTGGTTCACTGCATTGTCTTCCGCCAGCAGTATTTGTGCGCCCTGGAACTGTTTGGTTTCCCGCAC
>JAESRJ010000301.1 GCA_016764715.1 Kordiimonadaceae bacterium
TAGTCAGCGTCAAAATTGCCACTACCACCACTCGTATATGTAAGATTACCTTCGAGGCGGCCTATTTCGACATCGCCGGACCCTGCAGTTGTTATATCTGCAACGGAAGATCCAACCACGATCAGGCGTTGTCTTGATCTTGGTGCATCAGGGTTTATTCCGAAATCGGCCGATTTATCGGTGATACGTGAGGCCATCAATACGGTTTTTGAAGGCCAATCTTGGTGGCCCGAAGTTGATGGACCTGGCCCGCTGGGCAGCACTTCCGCCGCGGTTAGAACTTCGTTGATCAGGCTGAGAGCCATTGCGGCGACGGTTGCGCCCTCCCCGGCCTCTTTTTGGCGACAGGTCGTTGTTAGGGGTCGCTGGGCCCTTGCTTGGACCGGCCTGTATTTTGGAATTGGTTGATTTTTCGGCCCCGCGGTGACCTACGGTTTCGGGTGTAGATTTGCCGTCCGTATCACTGGTAACGGACTCTACTTGGGTACTGCCCTCTCTGGCATCCCTATTACGGTTCCTTCCACGACGGTTTCTACGCTTTTTGCTCCTCGGCAAGGAGCTCGTGTCACCCGGGTCTGAAACCGCTGCGCCGGGCTTATTGCCCTCATGCTGCAACGACATTACACGTCTCTGACTATATTTCTATTCACAGCACTTTGCTGCTCACTTGGGATGACCATAGCATTCAGCAACGAAAGATAGCAACGGTTAGCTTCAGTTCGGTGGTATAAACTTACCGTTGTTCCCAGTTTGTTCTTTACAGAACATGCAAACTGATATAAGAACAAAATAAGAACACGGAGAATGAAATGACTTTATTCCATATTATTACATTATTGATCTTTATTGGCTTAGGCGCCTCTGGCCTTTCGGCTATTCAAAGTGCAATTGGATCTTGTTTCCGGCGGGCCGGCAAAAACCAACCTGCTAGAAATGGATTGTCATTAAACGGGCACAGGAATGGTACAAGCTTTAATCAGCGTACAATTTGAAATTATCATCTGGCGTGGCTTTTTAAATACCGCAATCACAGTCCTTGAATATGCCGATCTTTTGAACCAGGAACTGGTTAGGTCAGGGATTAAGCTGGTCCCTAACAAATGGCTCTCCCGGTAATTGTTAGGAAAGAACATTCATCCTATTTTGCCATAGGTGTGTTTGTTAAATATCACAAAAAATATCCATAAAAAATTAAGGCGCGGCGAACAGACCGTTTGGCCAATACACCGCGCCTAATCCGAGCTAACCCCCCAGGTGCGCCCGGCCTCCTATGCCTCTAACGGCTGCCTGTAAAGGCGCCAAGATCAATCTCACCTCCCCAAGTTGATTGATCTGTATAGAGGCGATCGAAGGTGCAGGCATCCCACATAAATTGGTGCCTTCTGTCAAGCCGCAATCAACTAAATGTGTTCCTAGTTAGACACTATTTTGACAAATGCCTTTTTAATGCTTTCAATTACAATTGTCGGTGGTATTTATCCAATCGGCTCACCTTGATACTCAGAAACTTTGCAATACTGTTCAGTACCAATTTTCCGAATTCGATCGCACAGTGCAGACGCTTCTTGCTCGCTTATGAGCGGCCCAGCGATCAACCTTAAGAAGGTGCCAATACCTTCTTGGCTTTGCGTATAGATAAGCGGGGTTAAGCCTTTTAAATCGTTCTGATACGCTTGCGTTAGCCCAGACCAACCAGAACCAACCTGCTCAGCCGACCTATATGAGGCTAAGTGCACACCGTAAAACACCTGTTGTTCACGGGCCTTGTTATTCACCGGGACCTGAGGTTTGTTGCTAAGCTGAGTGCTAGCCTCATTACCGCCAACAACCGAAGTTTGGGTGCCCGTCGGGTCAAAAACGTCACTCTGCTCAGACATTTCAACGGAGAATACCCTGCCCTCTAGTTTCTTAACCTGCTCCCGCACCACTGCTACATCGGCTCTTACTCTGGTCAGTTGTGCAGCAGCCTGAGGATCACGCTTCACATTGCTCAATTTCCGCTCTAGATCAGAGATCTGTACGTTATACGTTCGGATCTGATGCACCAGTTCTACATACAGGCGCTCTAGCGCATTAAACTTGTCTTTAAGCTCCCGGTAGTCATCACTAACATTATATACGTTACGCTCAAGAACCTGCTGGCGGGCTTCTACAAGTACCTCATCCGCTTGAAATAAATCAGTCGTCGCACCGCAACTGGCCAAAGTGAAAGATAAGGCGGCAACAATTGCCCCTTTTCCCAATAGCTTTGGCGAAATTGGTTGGTRAAGTGAAAAACTACTCATTGGTCTACCTTTCAGTGCGCCGAATATGTGAATTACAACAGTGCCTTACTGCATTAATTCCGTAAACGACCATCAACGTTCCACAAAAGAACTGCAACGTTGATGCCAATTTTAAAGTGAGCGATTTTATCCAGCTTTCTTTTTAGCCGCTAGCTTTCTGTAGTTGAAATAGGTGAAGGGCATGCTCGCTAGGTAAACAAATCCAATGCTGGTCATTACGACCCATGTTTTTACGAAAAGTCCCGCGATAACCATGCAAATCACCAGGAGCGCTGGAATTAGCCACTCGCGCCGTACCCTTAGGGCTTTAAGGGATAAAGTAGGTAATGTTG
This sequence comes from Kordiimonadaceae bacterium, assembly GCA_016764715.1. GTDB lineage: Bacteria > Pseudomonadota > Alphaproteobacteria > Sphingomonadales > Kordiimonadaceae > Kordiimonas. The sequence continues at coordinate 2,618 of JAESRJ010000301.1, forward strand.
AGACCATCAGCAAGGCTACAAAAACCGCGTAAGGTACAATGTAACCGGAATGAGCTTTCAGAAGTTCTTCGCCGTACGCAAATTCCAGCATTAAAGGCATCAGCAGCAATGCAGCACCCATCGGCGCAGGAACCCCCGTCAAAAAGCCGTAGACCTTAGTTGGCTCGTCGTCGGCCTCTAAATGGGAATTAAAGCGTGCCAGCCGCAGCGCCATCGCGATTGCGTACACTAAAACTACTGACCAACCGAACCTGCCTAAATCTTGCAACGTCCATAGATACAAAATAATTGGGGGTGCAACACCAAATGCCACAACATCTGAAAGCGAATCTAAYTCTGCGCCAAAACGGCTCGTACTTTTCAGCAGCCTAGCAACCGTACCGTCCAAACCATCCAAAACGCCCGCAGCAACAATCGAGGCAACGGCAAGCTCCCACTTACCAGACAGAGCAAACTTTATCGAGGTAAGCCCCGCCATAAACGCAAACATCGTAACGACATTCGGTAGAATGGTCCGGATTGATATGGCTTTGAAGAGTCGCCGTCTTGGAGGTGTTTCCACGCGGTTTGCCTATTTGTTACGGGCGATAATCGTCTCGCCGCCGATCATTGTCTGTCCGATCTGAACAGTTGCCATTTGATCTGTATCCAAATAGATATCAGTGCGGCTACCAAACCGGATAAGGCCAAACCTGTCCCCACGCGCGACCTTGTCGCCAACTTTCAAATCACATAAAATTCGGCGCGCAATCAGGCCTGCAACCTGTGCAAAAGCAATATCCTTGCCGTCTTCTGTTTTCATCCGGATCAGCTGCCGTTCATTTTCTTCGCTGGCTGTTTCTGCGGCGGCGTTCAAGAACTTTCCCGGCACATATGCCGCGTCTGTAATTTCGCCGCCAGCAGGCACCCTGTTAACATGAACGTTAAACACAGATAGGAAGATAGTAATACGGGTTCGGGTTTCACCGCTCATGCCTAACTCTTCTGGGCCTGCCACCTCAGAGATGGAACAAACAATACCGTCTGCCGGGCTTGTCAGCACACCGTCCTCAGTTGGAATAAATCGGTCTGGATCCCGGAAAAAATACAAACACCAGGCCGATATAATCAAGCCGACCCAGCCAAGAGGCTCATAAAGAAAAAACAGAATGATCGATACGATAAAGAAGGCTGCTACAAATCTGTGCCCTTCTTTATGGATAGGTGTCATTACCGCGTCACTAGCTTTCATCATAAAGCCCTTACTAATTAGTTCTAAAGCGCAGCACACTCATTAGAGCGGCAAGGCCCCCTCTAGCATGCATTCAACAGGGAAGTATACATAATGTATGACATCGCTTGTTGCCAGCCCTCTGTTACATAATGGCTGCAATCATTTGATTTATTTAAAAAAAACAGGATCYTTTAACAGTTGTTTAAGTCCTCCCATAGATGCTCTATAAGAACTATATTCGGTTTTACGGGTCGCGACACAATTTCCAGGGTGCCACTACAAAATGAAGCTTAATACCAAACTCAGTGAAGCTCAATCGCATCTAGATGCCATCGAAGAACAGTCCTTTGATAATCTGGATTTYGAATGGGAAGGTATTCATTTTAATGCAGCCGCCAAAACAGCCCGGGGCGGCATCAGCAGCATTGAACTGAAAGCGGAGCTTGGAAGGCTCTATTTTACAGTGGAAGACAAAAATCAGCGTGCTATGGCGCTTGAGCGTATCTTYGCGACAAATCGGACCATCGATGGTCGCTATAGTATTGGCGACAAAGGTGACATTAGTTTTCGCAGCACCACGCATACGGACGCTCATACTACAGGATCCGCGCTGATTAGCGCGTTAACGATCATTCTTTTGGAAGCTGAGAACCACCTCAGAGCTTTACGCTCACATCTAAAGGCGCCTCAGCTCAGCCACCAGTAAGTTATCCGTCAGTTCGTCCTTACCCAGCATCTGAAGGCTCAGCAGGCAGTTTAAATAATTGTCCGGGATAAATTTTATCTGGATCACGAATTTGATCGCTGTTTTCCCTGAATATCAGCGTGTAGCGGAAACCTGAACCGTAAAGCTGCCGGGCTATCTGCCACAATGTATTGCCAGGCCGCACGATAACGCCGCTGGATGCAAGACTATTATCAATTTCCTGACCAGCCTCAAAGGGCTGCTCAACGCGCAATTGCACTTGACCATCACCGATAACCTGATCCAATCGCACCATATGGCTTCCCGCGGAAAGCTTAGCGCCAWTCAATGGAACGCTCCATCTGCCACTATCATTGGCGCGTACACTGCTCACGAATTTTCCGTCAAGGTAAAGCCGTACATCAACGCGGGGCAGCGAACGACCGGCAAATACAGGAGCACCGCCGTCGCCGTAATCCACCGTATCGAGGCTCAGGCTCTCACCTACTTCTGCAAATGCAGCAACACCTGGCTTTTGCAATACTGTGCTACCGCCCTGCCCGTCTCTCGGTGATAAAACCGCAACCACCCCATTTTGTTGTCGCTCAAGAAACCGATCATTTTCTCGCTCAGGCACGGAGACGACAACAACATTTTCAGCTTCAGCTACTTCGCCGTTTGTCACTTTTGCCTTAAGGTTAAGCTCGACAGAGCCCGCTTCCAAGGGCTCCTCTAGGATCATCACCCACTCGCCGTTCTCGTCAGCTGTTACCTCTGATATCTTTTTACCGTTGGCAAACAACTCAACCTGTGAACCTGGTGCCATGCGTCCTGCTATCACGCCAGTCCCGCCGCGGGAAATGCGCACGAGATCAAAAGCCGGCACGTCAGCGGCTTGTTCAACCGCCTCTTCCGCTGAATTTTGCTCAGTGGTCTCTTGAACCGCTGCAGGATTGGTTGTAGGCGTTTCATAGAAAAACACATAAACCACTGCAGCCAAAAGGATCAGGCTGGTTATTCCGACCAGAAACATCCGGCGGGTATCGTCACTTTTGCTAACTAAGGGCCTCACGGAAACTCCACTACTCGATCTAACAAAGCCTTAACAATCAAGATGATATAATGGAATATGATTTTAACAAAAACATGTCAAAACTTTGGCACACCTATTTTTTAGTTACAGGATTTTTTTAGTGACGACCAATTCCATCAAGTCAGTTTGTGTCTATTGCGGCTCTCGCATGGGTAATAAAGCCCACTTTCGTACTTTAGCAGAAAACTTAGGCAGCATGATAGCCTCCCGTAATATGAAGTTGGTTTATGGCGGCGGCAGCATTGGCTTGATGGGCGCTGTGGCCCGCTCGGCTAGAGACGGCGGCGCCGATGTAATCGGCATTATTCCTAAGCACCTGGACGCCATTGAGATCAGTGAACAGGGTATTGCTGAGTTACACGTAACAGAGAATATGCACGACCGTAAAAAAATGATGTTTGACCGTAGTGATGCATTTGTTGTGCTTCCAGGCGGCTTGGGCACGCTTGATGAAACCATGGAAATCATGACCTGGGCCCAGTTAAGCTTGCATAAAAAACCCATTGTTTTGATAAATTACAAAGATTTCTGGTCGCCATTGGTGGACCTAATACGACACGTGGTAGATGACGGCTTTGCCGATCCAAAGAATGCGAATCTTTTGAAAGTCGTGTCCTCGGCTGAAGAGGCCATGGACTATTTGGATAATTTTTCTGAATAGGACTGCCTTTTACAGGCAAAAATTCTTAGGAAGACCATAAAAGCCGTAAGAACAGCGCCTTAAGACTTCATTTTTTGGGATGTTGGTGATAGGGTGCGGCCAAATTCAACGGCCATTACTGGTCGGCAATAATCACACTTGCAGGCGATCCGCCTAGTTGAGGGACACATGAGCAAAATCAGAGTTAAAAATCCAGTAGTTGAGATCGACGGCGACGAAATGACCCGGATCATTTGGCAGTGGATTCGCGARCGCCTCGTACAGCCWTATTTGGACATCGATCTTCTCTATTATGATTTGTCTGTAACMAAGCGTGACGAAACCGACGACCAAATCACTATTGATGCRGCCAATGCCATCAAAGAACACGGCGTRGGCGTGAAATGTGCGACCATCACACCGGATGAGGATCGCGTTGAAGAA
>JAESRJ010000302.1 GCA_016764715.1 Kordiimonadaceae bacterium
AGACACGCCTGGTTGTGCAAAACGCAGGCAATGCGGTTGCGATGGGYCTTTCGTGGGAAGCKGCKRTMGATGCSCTRACGATTAACCCKGCTSAGATCTTCGGTRTYTCRGAYMRKTACGGYACAATGRCYRMAGGMATGRMYGCYGATATCGTYGTATGGGACGGTGACCCGCTGGAGGTGATGACRAGCCCGGACGCTGTGTTCATTGGCGGCGCGCAGATTGAGCTGGTATCACGCCAGACGCTACTGCGGGACCGCTACAAAGAAATYCCGMGTGCACCRGGTTTCAAAAAGTAAGCTTGSTACCAACAATCAAAGAAAAAGGCCGGAATGTTCCGGCCTTTTTTGTAAGCTGTGATGGCATCCTGTTTACAGAAGCGCCATCACATTCATGACTGCCATTGCAATCAGCACAAAAGATGAAAGGAAGAAAATGCTGAAGCGAACCGTTACGTTTTGCAGAACATTCTGCGCAATGGAATGAACAATGCGAAGCGCGACATAGCCCCAAGCTAGATCAATCATCCAGCCGCCTGCAGTGCCGGCCAAATGGCTATAGACCACCAGCGCGTAAAATACCGTTGGCTGCTCGTGCAGGTGATTATAATTGTCGGCGATTGCGCGAATATTGCTTGGCAGCACGTCAAGCGAGCCGGGATGCGCGGCTYCTTGTGGCTCAATTTTAGCGGCTTTCATTGCAGGAATACGCGTTAAATACATCCATATCCAGACGATGAGTGTCCAGACCACCAGTGCCAATATTGGCGTTAAAATACTTGTCATAAGTGTCTCCCCTTTAAGTTTGCCGCCAGGTGGCAGCGTCTCCCCTACTGGCGAAGATAGCCCAGCCGCCGGAAAATGCCAACTTCGTGGCTAGGCCGGTCGGGCGCTTGCGTAAAATTTTGAAAACGGTTCGTCAAAAATCGCTTTCACAACGGCCTAAAAACTGCCTTATTGCTATCTTAACTGGTGGGCTACAGATCGGCATACAGTCGGCATTAAGGGAACAGCGAGATATGAGACACACGATTGGCCTTGCGGCCTTACTAGCGCTTTCATCAGTACTTTCGGAAAGCGCCGTTGCCGCCAAAGACGAAAACCCATTCCGCCAAATCGAATTCCGGACCGACCATGTGGTCGCAGACCTGTCCGTGATCAATTTCTTTGAACCCGGTGTGCCAACGCTGGTGGCACGCGGCTTGGCTAAGGACGGCAGCAAGCAGTTCTCTTTCTTTGAAATAGGCAAAGACGGTAGCGCCCCCGCAGAACCTAAGCTGCGCGTTACTGTTCCCGAAGGCGTCCTGTTTTTTGATTTTGGTCATGTTTACGACAAAGAACAGGAAAGCCTGTTGTTTTTCACGTCAAGTGGCATTCAAATTTATGATCTCGCCTCTGGTACCGTGAAGCCAATTGCCAATGTTTCGTCCATATACAAACAAAGCATCAATCCACAGTTTCAACATGTGAACTTCGCGCATGATATGAACGGGGATGGCTTGGTTGATATTGTTATCGCTGATTTTGATGGCTACCATCTGCTGCTTAATGACGGCGCTGGCGGCTACGGCACTGTGCAGCGGTTGGATATGCAGGTCGAGATGCGCCTCGGCGGCGATACGCCCCGCTACAGCCAGTTTCCAGTATACAGCTTCGACACAAACTTCGACGACAAAATGGACATTGTCTTTTTGCGCGACAGTGATTTTGTGATTTTCGAAGGTGTTGAGGGCGGCGGTTTTGCTTCGAAGCCGATCATCCGGTCAGTAGGCATTGATATTGTTGGCAACAGCTTTGCTTCTCAAATTGCCTCGAATGAACGCAATCAGGACCAAAGCGATATCGCCGAAGAACGCGTAGCGACGCTGGAAGATATGAACGGTGACGGCATTATTGATTTTGTCACCCGCACTGACGTAGCCAAGGGTGCTTTTAACCGCAGTACAAGTTACAATTTTTACTACGGCCGCAATGAGGACGGAATGCTKAAGTTCAACAGCGAACGCTCAGCGGGCTTTACGCAGAACGGTTTTAGCGCAGACAGTCGCTTCATTGATTTCACCGATGATGGCCGCACAGATTTTGCTGGCGGCGCTGTTAGTATCGGTATTGGCAAAATCATTGGTCTGCTGTTCTCTGGTTCAATCAGCATCAATGTCAATTTCTTCATGCAGGACGATGAAGGCAACTTCACGAAAAAGCCGACGTTCAAGAAAAAAGTATCGGTCGACTTTGATCTGTCGAGCGGTCAAGGCAGCGTTCCCGTGGTTGAGATGACAGATATCGACGGTGACGGCGCGAAAGACCTGTTGCTGGGTAAAGGCACCGAGGAACTACGTATTTACAAAGGCACCAACGGCGGCAAGAAACTGTTTGCCCGCCGCGCCATTGATGTGGAAGTTGACCTGCCGAAAAGCGGGGACCTTGTTAGTGTGGCGGACGTGAACGGGGACGGTAAAGGCGATGTGCTGATCCATTTTGACCGTCTTGGCAGTGACGGTGCAGGTAACAAAAACCGCATTATTCTGCTGCTTGCCAAGTAAGACCTGCTGAGATCAGTGGCGTTTTCAGCTTGCTTGCTGGCACGGGTTTAGTGTTAGCTACGGCGACGTGAACTGGTCGGGAAATACGATATGAATTTGGTGTTGAGAGCCGTGCCGGAAAGTGATTATCCAGCGTATGCTGTTTTAATGAACGATCCGTTGATTTCGCAGACTTCACGGTCGGTTCCCTATCCAGTCCCTGCAGGGTATGTCACATCAAGGCTCAACGAAAGCGCCGCAAGTGAGCGAACTGACGGCAGAACGATTGTACGAGGCATCTATGTTGATGACCAGCTTGTTGGCGGTGGGACATTTTTCACGAACGACGACGATCTGCCTGAAATAGGCTATTTCATTGGTGCTGAGTTCCGCGGCAAAGGATATGCCTCACGCGCAGCCACCGCCCTTGTGCGTTTGCTGCGGCTTTTCAATTATTTTGGCCCCGTCGCTGCGCATCATGGTGTAGGAAACGATCAATCAGCGCGCATTCTTGCAAAGCTTGGCTTTAAAAAWGGTGAGGAAGTTGAGTTGTCGTCCGATTTGCGGGCGCAGTCTGTTAGCTTGTGCCGTTGGCTTTTGCCCGCCGAAGTCGACCCGAACCCAGTTTCTTTGCGGCCACTGGCCGCTGCGGATATACCCTCGCTTTTTATGCTGCAAAACGACCGGGAAGCCGCAGAGATGGCTGGCGCAGGGGAAATGATCGAAGAAAGTGTCTTTGAAAAACGCATGCAAACGATGATCCAGCGTGATCCAAATGATGCCGCCATGTATACGGTTTTGGTCAAGGGTGAAATCGCCGGGTACCTTGCCTACACACGTCATGCGAGCGGTAAATTGCAAACCTCATCGTGGTTCTTTCGCGCCTTTTGGGGCGGCGGCGTGGCCACTCGGGCCAGAACTTTATTCCTGCAGGCTTTGCCAGAAACAGTAAGAAAAGAAGGGCTGTATGCAGCGGTTGTTGGCAATAATGTTGCCTCTCGCCGGGTACTTGAAAAATCGGGATATATGAAAATTCGGGAAGTTGAGTTTTATTCCGAACCGCACGGCAAAACACTGCAACAGGCCCTTTACCGGTGGTGAGCAGCTTTACGGGTTGAAAAATTCACTGGCTTGGCGGTACGGTGTATTCACCTCAAGTAAAGTGAGCAATTATTTCATCACGGATACTGGCTATGGGATTGATATTAAAGGCGGTACCGCCAACAGACTATAGGGCGTTTCATGCCCTGCAAAATGACCCGCTTGTCTCGCGCATGTCGGGCACAATTCCCTATCCTATCGATATGGCTTTTGTGACCAAGCGCATGAAAGTCCGTGCTGAAAATGAACGCACTGTGGGCACCTTGATAGAACGCGGTGTGTACGCGGACGGTGTGCTGGTGGGCGGCGGAACGCTGTTCACTACGGCGAGCGGCGGTTGGGAAATTGGCTATTTCATTGGKGAACCSTTTCGCGGYAAAGGYTAYGCCWCGGCAACSGCRRCGKCRCTGGTGAAACTGCTKCGGCAGCGYGGSCAYTTTGGSCCGRTYMWYGCCSAKCACGCCAARGATAAYSSSGCSTCYGGCAGGGTGCTTGAAAAAATAGGTTTTATCCGCACCGGCGAAGCTGTGGCAAAGTCAGCTGGGCGAGATGCGCCAAGCGCCAACTGGTGTTTGACGTTGCCTGCTGAGGAAAACACGTTGCCGCTTACTCTAAAGCCACTTGCTGAGGCAGATTTCGGTGCGCTCTACGAAGTGCAAAATGACGATGAGGCTGCTTGGGTGGCGGGCGGTGGTTCCCACGGTGACCGCGACGCTTTTACCCTTCGCATGGCCAACATTGTGAAAGGCGATCAGATGCAGTGCGCGCTTGCAGTGATGTGGCTTGGTGGCACTATCGCAGGCTACCTCGGGCATTTCATCCGCGACGGAAAGGACCGCGAGGTTAGCTTGTGGCTTGACCGTGCCGTATGGGGCAAGGGCTTGGCCACWCGTGCRATGCATATGTTNYTDKGNNGGSCTGCCRGACCAGATCAAAGCAGRRCCYATYTWYGCCCGCGTGGTKGACGGCAATGATGCCTCYGCCCGCGTGATGGARAARAACGGKTTCYTYACMGTRGGCCGCGAGACATTCTATTCCGACATTCGCAGGTGTGAAGTCGAAGAAACACTGTTCAAACGTTAAGGCTGATCGGTGTATTGACTAAGACGGGTGCTCTGGCGCTCTTGTTCCGAGCTCTCTGTGGTGTTTTCTTGGAAAATGGCGGCCAACCGTTCGTATATGCCAGGGTTTGCGTGCCCGGTGTGAAAGAGGGCAGCGCAAAGCCGCCTTATGTGCAGGCTGCTTTGATCACCTTGCCGAGCGCCTTGAAGGTGTTGGCGCGAGGGTTGGTTTTGCGCCATATCAACCCGATCGACCGCGCGGGATTGATATCACTGAAATGGAGGATATCCACTGCCACACCCTGCGCTAGGCCAGCATCCACCGCCATTTGCGGCAGCAGCGTTGTACCGCGGCCTGACGCGACCATTTGCAGGACCGTCGGCAGGCTGGTGCCGGAAAGCTCCCGCCGGGCCTGGTTGGGCACAAGACGGCAGGCATCCAGCGCGTGGTCGCGCAAGCAGTGACCTTCCTCCAGCAGCATCAGGTTGCTTTGGTCCAGCTCAGCCGTTGTGATGGTTTTGCCTTTTACCTGCCCTTTGGGGTAGGCGGCAACAAAGCCGTCAAAAAACAGCGGCATTTCCGCCACGTCGCCGCAAGCGAAAGGCAGGGCGTACAGCACAAGATCAAGCTCACCAGCGCGCAGCAGCTCACACAGGTCTGCGGATTTATCTTCCCGAAGGTGCAGGTCAAGGTCAGGCAAATGTTCCTGAACGGAGGGCATGAACTTATGTAGCAGGTACGGCGCGATGGTGGGGATAACACCCAGCCGTACCACACCTTTAAGCGGGTTTTTGGCTTCTGACGCCATGTCTGTCAGGTCATCGACATCGTTGAGGATATCTTGCGCACGGAAAACAATCTCTTCCCCCAGTGCTGTGAACATCACTGAGCGTTTGGTGCGCTCCACCAACTGRGTGCCKAGYAGGTTTTCCAGYTCYTGAATMCCRGCKGACAGWGTTGACTGRGTAACATGGCTCGCCTCCGCAGCGCGGCCAAAGTGATTGCTTTTATGCAAGGCCACAAGATAGCGCAGCTGCTTAAGGGTAGGCGGAAAGCTCATTGGGTGATCCGATCAAAATACATCAATATAATTTATTTTATCGATAATAGGGCAGTTTAGAACTTCAGCAAAGGTTTTTGCCGAAATGATTATTGCGGGGCGGGTAGATGCGGGATTTCCTTTGGATCGAGGAATGAAAGAGTTTTTCATGGATATTTTAAACTATATATACTAAAACGTAGCATATATGCTACCTATTCAAATAGACAAAGGATGTGGAGAGCATCTTTTAAGTGCAGCCGCAGAAATTGTATCAGGGGGGAAATGATGGGTCGTCTAAGTAGGCTAAACCGTAAGGTAAAAAACGTTCTTACAGTGAAGGGGATTAAAAACGTTTTTACCGGCGAAGATATGTACGCTGAAATTCTTAAGAAAGATGTAGGGGACCATAAATTGCAGCGCCGCGTCGCGAGGCGCTGGTTGGCTGTAGCATGGGGCTCCTGTCATATGGCGCTCGGCGCATTTCTATACCTGGTGTTTTCAGGTTCTGTAATTGGTATCAGCCTGGGTGTTTTTGTTGTTTACGGAGTACTTTTTAATTTTGGGATCGTTTTGATGATGGCTTTGAATCAGTTTTTTCGTGTCTCCTTACGTTTTGTCATGCCGTCCAAGGGGCAGTCGCTTGACGAACGGCAACAACAACTTAATACCAAAGCCCACGCAGACGCGCGCTATATCGTTCTTTCTATACTTGCTGTGGCCATTGGTGTTGGTATGGTTCCGTTGCCGTTTGAGGCTTACGCCGCCATTGGCATTACGCTTCTTTTATTGGCAGCAGAAACACCGCAATTGATATTGGCCTGGCAACTGCCCGATGCGCAGAACGATGACGATGAAGCGGAGGTGTTCTGATGGATATGGTGCCGTTTTTGAAGGGCCTGTTTGGGTTTCGGGACGTATATCCAGATATCCTTGAAAGGGATATGGAAAC
>JAESRJ010000303.1 GCA_016764715.1 Kordiimonadaceae bacterium
GACTGTGGCAGTAGATAGTCTAGGAAACTCTGCTCATACCATAGGACCAAACATCTGGCGTAATAAAATTGCTGGAATCCAGGTAATACAAAAATAATTTTTTACCGATCGGTATTTTACCATATGGTATCTTACCGATCGGTAAAAAATGTGTTATGCTGTAGGTAATTACACAATATAGAAGGAYRKTGMMTNGSMCWRKACNCTTAAATTNNNNAASRAWTKMKYYAKARMTGCAGCGTTTTGCAACAGAGCAAATGGGCGAGGAAGCCGCTGGTGTCGTTGTAATGGACGTCAATAGTGGAGAGCTGTTGGCGATGGCATCGACGCCGACCTTCGATCCGAATGAATTTACGCGCGGGATCAGCCAGGAGAATTATACGGGTTTGTTGAATGACCCGCGTAAGCCGCTTTTGAACAAGAGTATCAGCGGCCAATATCCGCCCGGATCTACATTTAAGATGATCGTTGCACTGGCAGCGCTAGAACAGGGCGTAATTACACCAGAAACCGAGGCTTATTGTAACGGCAAGCACCGCCTTGGAAAACAAACTTTTCATTGCTGGAAACATCCTGCGGGTCACGGAAAAGTAGATTTGTTAAAAGGCATTTATCAAAGCTGTGACATTTATTTTTATAAAATCGCTGAAAAACTGGATATTGACCATATCGCGGAAATGGCACGGAGATTAGGGCTTGAACAAACCTATAATTTGGGCGTCGACGGCCAAAGAAAGGGCTTAATCCCTGACCGCAGCTGGAAACGTGCTTACCGCGATGAACCGTGGTATCTGGGCGAAACACTAAACGTGTCGATTGGCCAAGGGGCGGTGTTGGCAACGCCTCTTCAGCTTGCCGTTATGACGGCGAGGTTAGCATCTGGTCGTGCGGTAGAACCAAGCCTCATCATGGAATCTGGTGGTGGCATCAAGGCAGGGGCATTTGACCATTTGAACGTGAACCCCCTTCATTTGCGGATAGTCCGCCGCGGTATGGAAATGGTCGTGGAACGGGTCGGAGTGGCTCATGACAGTCGCCGAAAGAAATCTGCGCCAATACAAGCAGGGAAAACGGGCACGGCCCAAGTCCGGCGCATCACGAAAGAGCAACGTGCAGAAGGTTTGCATAAAAATGATAAGAAGCCTTGGGCTGAAAAGGACCACGCCTTATTTGTGGGATACGCGCCAGCGGAAAACCCACGCATCGCAGTATCCGTGTTGGTACAACACGGTGGCAGTGGGTCAAAGGTCGCGGCCCCAATTGCAAGGCGCGTGATGGATAAAGCGTTAGAACTGATGGATAAATCTTCAGTCCAACAGAGTGAACCCGTGCCTGCGCCCCTTGTGAATTTGGAGCGGACGTAATGGCTTCCACCCACATGTTTGGGTCTCGCACCGTCAACAAAAGTATTTTGCAGCGCCTGCTCGGCCTGAACTGGATTGTTATTCTCGCAATGACAGCTATTGCGGGCATGGGAACCGCAATGCTTTATTCGGTTGCTGGTGGGGAAATCGACCCATGGGCGTCTCGTCATGCTATCCGGTTTGGTATTGCGCTAATTGTTATGCTGGTCATTGCGGTGACCGATATTCGTTACTGGATGGCCCTTGCTTACCCTGCATGGGTGCTAGGGGTTCTGCTTTTGCTCTGGGTCGAGTTCGCTGGCGTAGTTGGCGGCTTGGGGGCGAAACGGTGGATCGATATTGGCTTTATGCAGCTTCAGCCGTCAGAACTAATGAGAATACCTGTTGCGCTGGCTTTGGCGCGCTATTTTCATGCGCGAACGTTCCAGCAAGGCCGGCGGCTGGTTGCACTACTTCCTCCGTTGGCTCTGATCGGAATTCCCACTGCGCTGATTTTTAACCAGCCGGATTTTGGAACGGGCCTAACCATCATTGGCGGGGGCGTGGTTATCTTGTTTCTGGCAGGTTTGCCTGCATGGTTATTCGTCGGCGGCGCAATTTCTGCCTTGGCCGCAATACCTGTAGCGTGGACATTGATGAAGCAGTTCCAGAAAGACCGTATTTTAACTTTTTTCAATCCGGAATCTGACCCGCTTGGCTCAGGCTATCAGATCACTCAGTCCAAAATTGCGTTGGGTTCTGGCGGTGTAACTGGAAAGGGATTCCTTGAAGGCACGCAAAGCCATCTCAACTTTTTGCCCGAAATGAAAACGGACTTTATTTTCACGGTGCTGGTGGAAGAATTTGGTCTAGTCGGCGCATTGGCAGTGCTGCTGCTTTATGGTGGTGTGTTGATGTATGGGTTGCTGATGGGCATTGGCTGCAGGAACCAGTTTGGTCGACTTCTCGCGTCGGGCTTGGCCATGACGCTGTTTTTCTATGTATTGATCAATATTGGCATGGTAATGGGCTTGATGCCCGTTGTTGGCATGCCGTTACCGCTAATTTCGTACGGTGGGTCTGCGATGCTGACTTGGGCCATTGCATACGGGTTGATTCTCTCCGTAGCCACGCATAGGCACGTGACACTAGCGCCCCGCGGCAGTGGTTTGGCGTAATCCAGGCTTGCTTCAATTAGTGATGTACCTAGTCTACCTCCTGTTTCCTGTTCACTCCTCGACTAATGCGTTTCCCTTTTGGTGGGCGAGGCATGCCAAAATTGGCGCTTACAACCCGGTTTCTACCGTTTCGTTTTGCGGCGTACATCGCTTTGTCGGCTAAACTCAAAAGGCTATCAATCGAACTGATAGCCAAATCACCAGCCACCACTCCAATGCTTATTGTGAGAGAAAACTCTAGCTCCCGAGTGACTATTACCTTTTCCGCAATGTCCCGGCGTAGCGTCTCCGCGAATTCGAGCGTTTCATTATGATCGGCACCAGGAAGTAAAATTGCAAATTCCTCGCCGCCAACGCGGGCAAGCATAGCTCTGGCAATGTCGGGTTTGTCGATCAAGGTGCGCCTTGCGATGGGGACTTCAGCCGCTATTGTTAGTGTCTGAAGCGCAATGTCACCTATAGGGTGGCCATACGTATCGTTCACATGTTTAAAGAAATCGATATCCCACAGGATCAAGCCACAGCTGCCCGTCGTATTTTGTTCTTTTACGGCATGGGCGTAAGCCATAAAGCTGCGCCGGTTCTGTGCGCCGGTTAGCGGGTCCGTCGCCATAATGGCCCGCATTTGTTGCTCGTGTTCCAGTTGTTCGGTAATGTCATCCAGTAAAATCTGGATGACGGGTGTTCCTTCCCATGGAAGCCTTGACGCAGTCACCGATATTGCTCGTTTGCTGGTCCCAACAGGGCGGATAGTCACATGGGTTGCTTTGCTTTTCTTTGAGGAGAAAAATGCATTCCTCAAGATCGGCGCCGTTTTTTCTGCATGATCGGGAGATAGATAGTCGAGGATATGTTGACCAACTAGAGCCTCAGCACTGGCCCCCAGAAACTCGCAAGCGGCTTCGTTGGCGAAGAGGATGCCTTGTTCATGCTGAATTAAGAGACCAACAGGCAGTTGATCGAGGATCATGCCCACGCGCCCTTGCGTGTCAATCAGTACTCTTTTAGTCTTTGATGCCCTCGCAGCATCCTCGAAATCTTCATAAAATTCCATTAGCTACCCTTTGACGTCAGCCAGTGGCGCTTGCCCATTCACAACTATACTCAAAGAATATTAACATGTTGCAAATCCGCTATCTGCCTTGAACCATTGGGCTAGCTCTGTATGGTTGACGCCAATAAGTAAAAGGGGAGTGATCTATGGGTATTGTAAAAACAAGTATCGTGGCGCTGCTATGTGCGGCACAGGTAGCGGGCGCTTCAGATTTAACCACTGAAATTGATAAAGACTTTGCGTATCTCGACGCGCTTTATCAGCACTTGCATGCTAACCCTGAAATTTCGTTCCAGGAAAAAGAAACTTCCAAGCGTATAGCCGCTGAACTGCGCTCTGTAGGATATGAAGTGACCGAAAATGTTGGTGGTTACGGCGTGGTTGCGGTTCTCAAAAATGGCGWTGGCCCCACTGTTTTGGTTCGTTCAGACATGGATGCGCTGCCACTTCCCGAGAAAACGGGTTTAAGTTTCGCTAGTAAGGTCACCACTGTTGATGATCGCGGCAACACGGTTTCGGTGATGCATGCGTGCGGCCACGATGTGCATATGACAGCGCTTGTTGGAACCGCACGTAGATTAGCTGCGATGCAAGATAAATGGCAGGGAACCCTTGTCTTAATAGGCCAGCCAGCAGAAGAGCGCGTTGGCGGGGCACAAGCAATGTTGAAAGACGGCCTTTTTGAGCGCTTTCCTCGGCCTGATTACAATTTGGCTTTGCATGTAACCTCATCGATTGTTGCAGGCGATGTAGGATTGGTTAGCGGGTACGCTATGGCGAACGTTAACTCCGTTGATATTGAAGTTAAAGGCGTAGRCGGCCACGGCGCATATCCTCACACTACCAAAGACCCCGTCGTTTTAGCATCCCAGATAGTTATCGCGCTTCAAACCCTTGTGTCACGAGAGATATCGCCGCTAGAACCCGCCGTCGTCACCGTTGGTTCTTTTCATTCAGGCACCAAACATAACATTATTTCAGACAATGCTCATCTTCAGCTAACTGTGCGATCCTATTCTGATGAAGTACGGGACGCTCTGCTGGCTGGTATTAAACGCATCGCGCAAGCACAGGCTATATCCTACGGCTTGCCTGAAGATAAATGGCCTGTTGTAAGCTACAGTGAAGGCACGCCCGCCACTTATAACAACCCGACTTTAACAGCGCGGATAAAAGCTGCTTTTGTTACGAAGTTTGGCGCTGATCATGTACGAACCGTAAAACCGGTGATGGGGGCTGAGGATTTTTCTTATTTCGGCAGAACCGACCCTAAAATACCAAGCCTGATGTTTCGTCTGGGCGCAGCTAAAGCTACAGATATCGCCGCTGCGAAGCGCGGTGAGAAAAAACTGCTGAGCCTGCATTCACCTTTTTTYCATCCGGACCGCGAAAAGACGTTGAAACAAGGCGTGAATGCGATGACGACTGCAGTGTTAGAGCTGATGGGGCCGCGCAGTTAGACTTACAGCGTTCGGCGGGGTCTACGGCTAAGTGGATTATGTCGCTCTCCAAGGTCTTCTCTGGTAACGGCTGAAAAACGGCGCTATGATAGAGTGAATTAATTCAAGGGGATATTTGTGGCTCATAAACATGACCATGATGCTTGCATCGAAAACGCTGTTGCTGACGCTGAACGCATTTGCGAACAACGTGGCACACGTTTTACCGAATTGCGCCGGCGTATTTTGACGATGATTTGGCAAGGCCATAAAGCTGTGAAAGCTTATGATCTGCTTGACCAGCTTGCGGTGGGTGGTGGTTCGGCAAAGCCGCCAACAGTATACCGGGCGCTTGATTTCTTGATGGAAGAAGGTTTGGTGCACAAAATCGAATCGCTAAATGCTTACGTTGGCTGCCCGCATCCTGGGGATGACCATATAAGCCAGTTTCTGATTTGCGATGAATGCGAGACAGTAGACGAAGTTACGACTAGCGTGCTGAGCGGTGCTGTAGCTGAGGCCGCGGAGACTGCGGGCTTCTCCATACAGAAGCAAACGCTGGAACTGCACGGCTTGTGTAAGAACTGTATTAAAGGCGAAAAAGCCGCTTAAGAACAGTTTGCTTTTTATACAAAAAGGACCAAAGCAGAGGCTGCTTTGGTCCTTTTTTTTAGGTAGCAAGAGGCCTTAGATATGGCAGCTGGCCATGCCGCGTTTCTGGAGATATTTTTGGTGATATTCTTCTGCGGGCCAATAAGCCGAAACAGGTTCAATCACTGTTGCAATCTCAAGCTTGAAACGCCCTGATGCAACAAGCGCGGTTGTTTTTTCTTCCGCTACGGCTTTTTGGCCATCGTCTTGGGTGAAGATTGCAGACCTATACTGTGTACCAACGTCTGGGCCCTGCCTGTTCAGTTGAGTTGGGTTGTGGTTGTTGAAAAAYATATCAACYAAGTCACCGTAACTCACTTTTGCGGGATCAAACTCTACCTGAACCACTTCGGCATGGCCAGTGTTGCCAGTACAGATTTGCTGRTACGTAACATGATCAACTGAGCCGCCCATATAGCCGACGGTGGTATCGGTAACGCCTTCTGTTGTAYGGAAGATTTCTTCTACGCCCCAAAAACATCCTGCGCCAAATGTTGCTTTTGCCATGATTTYGACCCTTTTGTTCACTTTAACATCGGAACAGTATATGGAAGTGCTAACGGCGATTGTCGAGTGTCAATCTGGTAAAATAAAAGGGAGCAGACGAATGAGCCGCTTTTTTGTACGATTTTCTGTTTTGTTATATGTTTTGGCTGGTAGCGCAGTTTTTGCGCAGTCTACCGCTATACCCAAAGAATTGCTCGATCTCGACCACAGACGTTGCATGAATGATTGCGTACCTTCATTTGGTGAAACRACTTGTAAATCGCTTTGYGACTGCACGATTTCGGAATTCAAGAAACGACTGGATATTGACAGTTATCTGGTGCTAACCGCGCAGATGTCGCGCAGTGAAATTTCCCCGGAGAGCGGCGTGTTACTTCACGAAATAGCACTTTTTTGCACTGCCGAGCTCGACCGGATGAATGTGGAAGTGGGTGGTCCTGAGAAACCTGAGGAAGAAAAAGAAGAACCCGCTGATAAGCCTAAATAATGCAGGCC
>JAESRJ010000304.1 GCA_016764715.1 Kordiimonadaceae bacterium
ATGCGACACCTTGATCTTGGCACGGGCACGGGGACCATCGCCCGCAACACTGCTGCAATGGGGCTCCATTCTGAAGGGCTGGACATTGACGCAGCGATGCTTACTGAGGCCGAGCGCTTAACCGCAGAACAAGGCCTGGACGCTACTTTTCGAGTAGGCCCCGCTGAAAAAACGGGTGTTGATGCTGAAAGCCTTGACCTCGTTACGGCAGGCCAATGTTGGCACTGGTTTGACCGCAACGCCGCCGCTGCTGAGGCCCTACGCATCCTAAAGCCCGGTGGCCACTTGGCCATTTGCCATTACGACTGGCTGCCGCTAAAGGGCAATGATGTAGAAGCAACTGAACAGCTGATCCTTAAGTATGCGCCTGATTGGCAGGCAGCTGGCGGCAACGGCGTGTACCCGTGGTGGTTCCGCGACATGGCCGAGGCTGGTTTTGTTAACATCCAATCTTTTAGCTATGATGAGCCTGCTGTTTATAGCCATGAAGCCTGGGTCGGTCGAATAGAGGCTAGCGCAGGCATTGCTGCCTTGGAGCCTGACGTCAGAGTAGCCTTCAAGGCTGAATTGCTTAAGGTTCTGGCTAAGTATTTTCCTCTGAACCCGCTTTATGTGGCGCACCGCGTCTTTTGTGTGTGGGGCAAAAAGAGCGCGCGCTAGCAGCTTGTGCTCTTAATTCTACGTGCCTGCCTGAACTCTGACAGACTTAACCAAATAGAAATCAAGTAATCCTATAATCCAAGCAAAGAGCAGATCTGATGTATCTGCCTTTTTGCCGAGAGCGTTTCGCGTATGATTACGGCGACGGATAGAGGGAACACTTTTCAAATTGAACGCACTCACGCAGCAGTATTTCGGTAAAAAATGGCTTGCCCAAGAAGCGAGCGTGCTCATGCTGGTGCTCACTTTCCTTCTGCAGGTCACGTTTCCGGTAAAAGCAACAGCGCCCGACAGCTTAATTAAGGTAGCTTATGCTGAGATATGGCCACTAGCCTACACTGAGGACGGTGAAGCCAAAGGCATGCTGAATGATATTGTACGGTCTGCACTGGCAGCCTACGGTAAGCGGCCGGCCTTCAAACTATTTCCTATCAAACGCATGTTCCGGCTGGTGGCATCTGGTGAGGCACATGTCAGCGTAGCGGTACGGTTTTCAGGGCCAGGTGCAGACGCCGTGCTTATAAGTGACTTGCCGCTTGCAAGCCTGCAGCTCCAGTTATTTTCGCTACCGAACAATCCAGAGGCGCCAGCGACGTCTGTTGCTGACTTGGCTGACCTCAACATTATAACGGTAACGGGGTTCACCTACGCCGGACTCCGCGAGAAACTTGAGAAAAGCGGCAGAAATATTCATTTCATAAATGCCTCCACGCGGCGTGATGCCGTTGCAATGCTGATCGCCAAACGCGCCAAATATATTTTGGATTACCGCAGGCCGATGGCGCGGATCATGCCGGTTGCCAAGATTACCAAATTAGATGCCTTCACCATCCACGAAATACCGCTGTATTTCATTGTCTCTCGTAAAGCGCCGCACCCAGAAGCCCTAATGAAAGCGCTTGAAGACGGCGTAAAAAGACGAAACGCGCCCCGACCAAGCCAAACGCAAACCACACAGCCAAGCTAGGACCCGCCATCTTTACCCACACAAACATAAAGATCCTGCACTGCAGCTACCGATTTGGCTACGCCTATGCAGGTATCCGTCAACGCCTTGAGGAGAGCGGTCAAAACATCCACTTCATAGACGCGCCTGGCTACAGTTCGGCTTTGACAATGCTGCGCGCCGGGCGGGCCAGATACTTGCTCGACTACGATAAATCAGTTGCCACAGTTTCGGCTAACACCAGTAGCAACCCGCCGTTCAGTATAAGTGTGCGCCGCATCCCAGTTAGTTTCGTAAACTCAAAGAAGGCACCCAACCACGAGGAATTGTTCCAAAAGATTGAAGCAAGGATCAGTGCTTCTGCACTGCATTAGAAACCCATGATTTCCCCGCCACCGCTTAGCATAGGAAAAACCCAAAAAACGCGACCGGCCACAGCACGCATTTTTGCTATGGTCTTTGCAATTTTTCTGTGCACTTTTGCGCCAACTGCCGCCAGTCAGGAGCAAGAGACAATCAAGGTCGGCTACAATGATTTTTGGCCCATCGCCTTTACCGAAGATGACATAGCAAAAGGCGAATGGGTAGAGGCTATGCACGGCGTGCTGAAGGGGTTAGGAAAGCCGCACAACTTCACCGAATACCCCATAAAGCGCATGTTTATGCTTATCAGAACTGGCGAACTGCATATCGGCATGTATACGCCTAGTGCCGGATACGAGGATGATACCATACTGATTAGCACACAGGCACTGAGCTATATCGGCATTCGGCTTTACGCAGCCACCCCCAACGCCTTTGAAAACTTCACCAGCATTTACGACATTCGAAACGAAAGCATTATCACCATAAGCGGTTATTCCTATTCAGGAATTCGCGCTGAAATAGAAGCCAGCACGCAAAATATTCAGTTTCTTGATACACCCACGCACACCACGGCCTTTGCTATGCTAAAGGCTGGACGCGCCAAATATGTGTTGGATTACACACGGCCCGTACTGCAGATAAAGCCGGACATCGACATGCCGTCCCTCAGCAGTGAATTGGTGAAAAGCATCCCGGTTCTTTATGTGGTGTCAAAGAAGGTCGCCAACCCGCAGGAGCTGATGCGGCGGCTGGAGTTGGAAACCGAAAGACTGCGGCAACAGCCTAAAACACCGAGTGAGACAAAGTAAAAGCTGTATGCTACTTTACGTTATGTCTATCTGATCCAACCATGGGAAGACGCCGAAAGTAAATGAGCAAATCACTCACACTGTTTTGGGAAATATCCTTCAGCTTCTCCCTCATCCTCAGCTTGCAAACTATCGTGGTTGGCCAACAAAGCTTGGGCCAATCTACGAATGACACTGTTAATGTGGGCTATATTGATATCTGGCCCATCGCCTATACTGAAGGCGGCATGGCAATGGGAGATTGGAACAACACGGTACGCGCCGCGCTGCTGGATTTAAAGCGCCCTTACAGTTTCCGCGAAGTCCCGATCAAGCGCATGTACAGCCTTGTCAGCCAAGGCGTGCTGGATATTGCCATGACAGTGCGCAACTCTGGTTATGTTGAAGACACTGTGCTGCGCGGCTCGCTTCCTGTGGGCAACATCCAAACCCGGCTTTTTGCAATTGGACCTAACGCCTTCGACGGCTTCACCAATATATTCGACATAAAAAACGAGGGCATCATTGTGGTGCACGGATTTTCCCATGCTGGGTTGAGGGCGAAATTGGAAAGGGACTATCCTGACATTCAGTTGTTGGAAACGACCACACACGAGAGCGGACTGGCCATGCTGAAAGCAGGGCGCGCCAAATACCTGCTAGGCTACAATAGGCCGGCATCCAGCAATTGGGCGGGCATCGATTTATCTACGCTTCATAATCAAATTGTTCAGGAAGTTCCTATATATTTTGTTGTGTCTACCAAAGCGCAAAACCACAAAGAGCTGCTGGAAGCGCTCGAAGAAAAGACTAGGGCCCTAAAATCGGGCGAAAAAACAAGGCGTGCCGCCGCGCCAGATTAAGCATCGCATACGAGAGGAAGCTCAAAACATAATGTCAAAATTCCTACGACACTGTGTTTTACTGGCGATATTCTGCGCCGGGTCATTTTCTGCTGTGCCAAGTTTTGCTGATGATACGGAGAAGCAAGTCCTCAGGTTTGGGTTCAAAAGCAGTTTCCCTATGTCTTACATGGAAAACGGCAAACCCGTTGGGCAATTGATAGACGTGGCGCACAGTGCCCTCGCGGCCACAGGGAGGCCATTTACAAGCCAGGCATACCCCTTGCGCCGCATGCTAAAACTACTCGAAGAAGGATATCTGGATGTCGGCATTACTATCCGCGCGTCCTCAGTAACGCCTGGTACAGCCCTGATTGGCGCCAGCCCCTTACTGATATTGCATTTGCGGCTTTACTGCTCCTGCACGGAACCTCCTCCGTCAATTTGGGATCTARSCACGGAAAAGCTCGGCATTGTTGGCCACTATACATACGCTGGCCTAATAGARGAGTTGAAGACCAAACGCCCCGGCGTCCGCATCACGCCGGCAGGCTCACAACTGAAAGCCATCCARCTGCTAAAAGCCGGGCGTGTAGAMTAYGTTCTCACCTATGAGCGCGACGCGACCTTTACCTTTAATCAGTTRAAAATGTCRTCCATYCGAAAAACCARTGTAAAGGAAATCCCCTTGGTTTTTCTGGTATCGAAGAAAACCAATAAYCCAGCGGGGTTGTTATCAAAACTGGAAAAAGCCTCTCGCGCTTATAAACGAAGCGTTCGAGAAGGCCAGGCACCGAAAGTCGACGAAAAAACTCCAGCTAAAGACACACCAGGGCAGCACTACAGATAGCGTACACTGCCCGTATTCCGCAGCTCCCAGGTCACCGAACACACCGCTGGAACGCACTTAAAAACAGCCCTTTCTCTCTTAACCAAGTCGCAACCCTTTTACGCTAATATCCACCTGTAGTTACGAGAGGCCACGCACGCTTTTCCGAATGGTAAGCGGCGATAATCGGCCTACTTCAGTTTTGGGGCAAACAAAGCGCTATATACGTACTTTCAGGAGTAAAAAAACCTAGTGCCCCATTCGCATACTATCTGGTTAATCTATCTTGTCTTGGTGACGCTTTTAGCGTCTGCGAGCGCGCCTGCTGGTGCGGCACCGCCTGATAATGTACGCGTTGGTTTCGGCGAAAACGGCACCTACGCGTTTAACGAAAGCGGCGAAGGAAAAGGCTCCCTTGTCGAGATTGCTCACGCGGCATTCAAAGAAATGGGTCGCCCCGCCACTATTAGAGTGTACCCGCTAAAGCGGCTCTATGCGCTGCTGAAAAACAACCAAATTGATATGGCCTTTACGATTGAAAACTCGAGACTGGAAAAGAACGGCGTCGTTAGCAGCAAAGTCCCGTTAATGGTGGTACAAGTCCATCTTTATACTTTTAAAAGTGGCCCAGTTCCTTCAGTTTGGGATTTAGCTGACGAAAACATTTTGGGCATTGACGGCTATACCTATTCCGGTGTTCGGGCCGAACTGGAAAAAAGGGACAGAAACATTCGGTTCATTGAGGCGATCTCGCCGATAACCGTCCTGCGTATGCTCAGGGCAGGCCGAGCGACCTATATGCTTGGGTACAAGCGCCCTATGGAGCATGCCATTCGCTCAATCGGAGCTGGGGATATTCGGTCAGCTTTAATACGCGACGTTCCAATGTATTTTCACATGCTAAAATCCAAGAAGGAAGCCGTGCCGCTGCTGCAAGAACTTGACGCTGCCTTGCGTACAGTAATGAAGCGCACTGGGCACTCCGCCCTACCGCGCTAACCGGCGCTATTCTACGCCAAGCCCTGCAGGGACACCAAAAAAGATATTAAATTTCAACACCTTATACGTGCTGCAACGTAATATAGGCCGTAACTTAAGCTTTTCGCAGTGACAGTAGTTTACGAGTTAAAGCTACTATTAAAGTGAGGCCAACCAGATAAGTAGAAGCCTTGCTTAATACCTGTTTCACCGATGTAAACATGCTGGCATTTGCCACCTGCGTTTCGCTTAGATCAGGAAAGCCTGTTAGCATCGCCCGTATCTGGAAGTTCTCGCCGTAATCCACCGCCGCCAGCAGAATTGGTACTAGCGCCAATAACCATAGACCGTCCGCCGCCCGAAATCGGTACAAAAGCCCCGCGAACAAGCTGCCATAAAAAATGGGGAACGCCATGTCGACCAGATTGACGATCAAATAATCAGCGCGGCCCTCTGCGCCAATACTCATCAAATACCCCGTGATGAAGGCAAGGTCGTAGGGATCTTGCCTCATATCGATAGCCATTTCTTTTAAGTTTGGCATGCTGCCAAAGGCTACGACACACAGCACTGTAAGGATCAAACTGGCAATCAGAATTTTGGTTTGCCCAGCAAATTCCAGATATCGTTTCAACATCAATTTCCCCCGAAAATATATGATTCTTCTCGTTTAGCACAGCACCGCCCCCTGCAAATACTGCGCGGATTTAACTCTAGACTATAAAATGTTTTTTTATAGGAAAAAGGAAGAAGAGCACGATCGAGGCTTGTTCGGCCCTTACTCCAGCAAGTCCAACTGCAGCACACATTCACGAATTTTACGCTCTTTTTCACCGCTGGTTTTACGGTTTTTTGCAAACGCTAAATACCCCAGAACTTGCCCCAAATCCGGAGTAAGACGGACCACATCGTCTTCAGCGCCCAATTCCGTGATGGCGTGTTCCACCATCACCCGGTCCCCCACAACGAAATCCACCCTGCCGCGGGTCAAATTGTCCAGCAAAGACCGGAAGGTCATGTGTTTCACCAAAGTAGCTGTTCCGCCTTTGATGTAAGCATCGATCCTTTCTTCTGTTGCAATCCCGATCAATCGGCCAATACGTTTGCCGTCAAGAATAGACAGGTTTTCCGTTGTCACTGGAGCGGCATTTCTGGAGGCAAATAGTGCTATATTGAGCCGAAAAATCGGGTCGAAAGAAAAATCCAAAAACGCCAAGCGCTCTTCGGTTTTCAAAGTCGGCGTTAAAGC